>JAKANW010000164.1 GCA_021823555.1 Chloroflexota bacterium | reverse complement strand
TGGCTCGATTGACATTGTGCTCGGAGACATTGACCGATGAGCCTCGAACAAAAATACCCTGAAGAAGTAAAGAAGATCATGGCAAAGTATCCGCCGGAGCACAAACGCTCGGCGGTCATGCCGTTGTTATACCTGGCGCAGAAAGAGGAAGGCTACGTCAACAAAGCCGCGATGAAAGACATCGCCGGGATGCTTGACATCACCGAGACGGAAGTTGCCTCCATCATTGGCTTTTACACGCTCTACCATGATGAAAAGGCCGGGAAGTACCGTATGCAGGTCTGCACCGACCTGCCGTGCGCCCTGCGCGGCGCCGACAAGTTCCTCGAGGAACTGTGCGGCAACCTCGGCATCCAGGTCGGTGAGACGACCCCGGATGGCCTGGTGACACTGGAAGCAGTGATGTGTCTTGCCGGCTGTGACAAGGCGCCCATGTTCCAGGTGCAAAGCCCGGATGGCATCAATTACCACGAGAACATGACCGTGGATAAAACGATGGAGTTGATTGGGGCATTGAAGAAATCGGGCAAGGAGGTGAAAGAATGAGTAATATCCTCCTGCGCCATCGTGATATTCCCGATATCCATCAGCTTGGTGTTTATCAGAAGAACGGCGGCTTCGAGGCCTTTAAAAAGGTTGTCACCCAGATGAAGCCGAACGAAGTGACCGACGTGGTCAAGGATTCAGGACTGCGCGGCCGCGGCGGCGCCGGATTCCCGACCGGCGTGAAATGGTCCTTCATTGACAACAAGAACTGGCCGCATTACGTGGTCGCCAACGCCGACGAATCCGAACCCGGCACATTCAAAGACCGCGAGATCATGGAGAGCAACCCCTTCCAGTTTTTGGAAGGCGTGGCTATTACTGCCTACGCGGTCGGAGCGAGGACGGCTTACGTTTATTTGCGCGGTGAGTTCTGGACGGTGGCTGCCATCCTGGACCGGAAGATCGCCGAGATGGAACAAGCGGGCTTCCTCGGTGACAATCTCTTCGGCACGGATTATTCGTTGCGCATTTACACTCACCTCGGCGCGGGCGCATACATCTGCGGCGAAGAGACCGCCATGCTTGAATCCATCGAAGGCAAACGCGGCCAGCCGCGTATCCGTCCGCCCTTCCCGGCAGTCTATGGATTGTATGGCAAGCCGACCGTGGTCAACAACGTTGAGACGCTGACCAACGTGCCGCTCATCCTGGCCAACGGCGCCGACTGGTACAAGTCCCTGGGCACCGCCGACAGCGCGGGTGTAAAGATTTTCTCACTCTCCGGACGCGTGCGCAAACCTGGCAACTACGAACTTCCGTTTGGAACGACCTTCCGCCAGTTGATCTATGAACACGGCGGCGGCATCCTGGAAGGACGTCCCGTCAAGGCGATCATGCCGGCGGGCGCGTCCTCTTCGATGATCGCCGTGGACGACAAAGCCCTCGACACACCGATGGATTACGCCTCCGTGCGCACGCTGGGCGCGGACCTTGGCTCTGCCTCGGTCATCGTGCTGGACGACACGGTCAGCATGGACTGGGTCGTTAACAAGACCATCCATTTCTTCCGGCATGAATCGTGCGGCAAATGCACCCCCTGCCGTGAAGGGACCTACTGGATGCAGCATCTTACCGAACGCATTCACTCCGGTAAGGCTTCGGATGGCGACGTAGATCTATTGTTCAGCGTCGCCAAACAAATGCAAGGCAAGTGCCTGTGCCCGTTGGGCGAGTTCGCCACGATGGCCGTGGTGACTGGTATAGAACGATTCCCGCAGGACTTTAAAGAAGCGGTGAAGGCTTAATGGAGTCCGCATGACGAAACAAGTCACGCTAACAATTGACGGTATACAAGTCACAGTCCCGGAAGGGACGCTGGTAGTTGACGCGGCAAAAATAGCCGGCATTGATGTGCCGGTCTTCTGCTATCATCCCAAGATGGAACCGGTCGGCATGTGCCGCATGTGCCTGGTGGAGATCGGCCGCCCGATGATCGACCGCGCCAGCGGCAACGCGGTCATGGAGAACGGCCAGCCCAAGATGCAGTTCCTGCCCAAGCTCGAGACGGCCTGCACCAATCCCGTCTCCGAAGGCATGGTCGTGTATACGCAGTCCGAGAAGGCCAGGGAAGGCCAGAAGGGCACAGTCGAATTCCTGCTGACCTCACACCCACTGGATTGCCCGGTCTGCGACAAGGGCGGCGAGTGCCCGCTCCAGAATCTGACCATGGCGCACGGCCCCGGAAAAGGCCGTTTCCTGTACGACGAAAAACTGCACCTTGCCAAGCAGATGCCTCTGGGCGAATTGATCTGGCTCGACCGCGAACGCTGCATCCAGTGTGCGCGCTGCATCCGCTTCCAGGATGAACTCGTGGGCGAGGCCGTGCTTGACTTTGACGAACGCGGCCGCTCGACCCAGATCATTTCCCTCTCGGACCCGGGGTTTGATTCCGTTTTTTCAGGCAATACCACCGATATCTGTCCCGTCGGCGCGTTGACCACCGCGGACTTCCGCTTTGGGGCGCGCCCGTGGGAACTCAACGCCACGGCTTCGATCTGCTCGCAGTGCCCGGTGGGATGTAACACCACCCTCAACACACGGCGGGAGGCCAGGGCCGGCGGCGAGATCGTGGTCAAGCGCGTCATGCCGCGCCAGAACGAGGAAGTGAACGAAATCTGGATGTGCGACAAGGGCCGCTTTGCTTATCACTACACCGAGAGCAAGCAGCGCCTGCTCAAGCCGTCTGTCCGCCAGCAAAAGGCCTCATGGACGGATGCCTTCGAGATGGTGACCAAGGCCTTTGAATCAGCCAAATCGGATGTGGTGGTGTTGGCTTCAGGCCGACTCTCCAATGAAGATTTGTTCAACCTGAAGTCCCTGGCCGACCAGTTGGGCGGCGAATCCATTTTGTACTCGGACATGGGCGGCGGCGATCTGACCGCCCTCGTGGGAGTGGGGCAGGGCACGAATCTCGGCTCACTTGGCAAAGGCGATGCGATTTTGGTTGTCGCTTCCGACCTGTATGAAGAAGCGCCGATCTGGTGGCTGCGCATCAAGCAGGCTACAGACCGCGGCGCGACGCTCATCGTGGCCAACCCACGCGAAACTAAACTCGACCGCTTTGCGAATTATGCTGTCCGCTATGCGTATGGCGATGAAGTCAAGACGGTTACGGAACTGACCGGCAAAGACAAGATCGGAGAGGCGATTACCAGCGCGAAGGACCTGGTGATCTTCTTTGGCAGCGATGGTTTGGGATTGGAAGGCTCGTCCAATTTGGCAGCGGCCTGTGCGAGGTTGTTACGGGATACAAATCACACTTCGACTTCGCTCAGTGCCGGCCCTGGCAAGGCCAACAACGGTTTGATCGGCGCCTGGCCGCGTGTGAACGACCAGGGCGCCTGGGAAATGGGCTTCCGCCCGTCTGCCAATTTGACCGCCGAACTGAAGAATAAGACAGTCTACATTATCGGGGCTGACCCGGCGGGCGATGACCCGGCGCTGGCAGCGGCTTTGAAGGAAGCCAAATTCGTGGTAGCGCAAGATATTCTCGAAACGGCTACCACGGCGATGGCAGATGTAGTCTTCCCGGCGCAGGCATACAGCGAGCGTGAAGGAACGTATACCTCCGGCGAGCGGCGTGTGCAGCGTTTCTACGCTGCGGTACCCGTGCGCGGCGAGGCCAAGTCTGATTTTGCGATTGCCGGTGAGATTGGCCGCCGCCTTGGCTTTGATATGGAAAACGGCTCGGCCAGCATTACCTTTGACCGCATCGCTTCCAGCGTGAAGGATTTTGCCGGTCTCAGCTACGCCAAACTTTCGGAAGTGAAACCGCAGTGGCCCATCGTGGGGCGCAGCGACTTGTACTATGGCGGCGCGACCTACGAGAACAAGCAGGGGTTGGGAGTCCAACTCTCAGGCGCGGCGCAACGCGGCGAAACGGTCAGCCTGCCCGAGGTCCGAAAAGAGCCGGTTCTTCGTCCCCGGGAAAATGAACTGATGGCCGTCCCGGTCACGAGGTTGTATGATCGCGGAGCGACAGTTGTCTCGGCGGGGTTATTATCCCAGCGCATCGGCGCGCCGACCCTCAGCCTGCATCCCGAAACCGCGCAGCGCCTCGGCTTGGAGGCGGGCACGCCGGCGCAAATCAGTTTTGATGGCGTGAGCGCGGAGGCTGTGGTGAAGATTGACGAGACCATTTCGATGGGTGTGGCGCTGGTTCCCAGAAGCATGGGGCTGGCGATCCGCGAACCTGTGGTCGCACGTGTGCTGCCTGCACCAGTGCCGCAAGCACAGGTGATCTCTGTCGAAGCAAAGGTGAAGTGACATGGATTGGACTATCTGGCTTGAATGGGCGATCAAGGCGTTCATATTGATCATGGGCCTGCTGACCGGCTTCGCCTACCTGACGTTGTATGAGCGCCGGGCTTTGGCGAGGATCCAGGTGCGCATCGGCCCGAACCGGGCCGGCCCCCAGGGATTGCTGCAACCGATTGCCGATGCGGTGAAGTTGATCTTCAAGGAAGAACTGACGCCGGCCAAAGCGTACAAGGTGGTGTTCTTCCTGGCGCCGATCATTACCATGGTGCCCTCGCTGGTGATCGCGGCGGTCATCCCGTGGGGACGCAGCGTGCAGCTGTTTGGACGTCAGATCACGTTTTATATTGCAGACATCAACGTAGGCGTGTTGTTCCTGATGGCGGTGGCTTCGATTGCGGTGTATGGCATTGTACTGGCGGGCTGGTCGAGCAACAACAAATACGCCATGCTGGGCGGCCTGCGCTCTTCGGCGCAAATGATCTCATACGAGCTGGCGCTTGGCCTGTCGTTCGTGACCGTCATCTTGCTGGCGAACTCGATGCGTATGCTGGATATTGTGGATGCGCAGAAAACGTGGTGGTTCGTGTTGATCCAGCCGGTGGGTGCCCTGATCTTCCTGACCGCTACACTGGCAGAGGTCAACCGGGCGCCGTTCGATATGCCGGAAGCCGAGCAGGAACTGACGGCTGGCTATCACGCCGAATATTCGGGCATGAAGTTTGCCCTGTTCTTCATGGCCGAGTACCAGAAGATGATCGTCATCTGCGCCATCGCCGCCACGCTGTTCTTTGGCGGCTTCCTTGGCCCCGGCGTGGATAGATGGCCTGTGCTTGGACCGCTCTATTTGATTGCCAAGGTTGTCCTGTTGTTGTTTGTAATGATCTGGGTGCGCGCCACCTGGCCGCGCATCCGTTATGACCGCCTGATGGCCTTCGGCTGGAAAGTGCTGGTGCCGTTGTCTCTGGCGGTGGTGTTCATTACTGCGACCGGAATCTTGCTGGCGCAGGATGTCAACCCGTTCCTGATCTGGGTCATTCCGGTTGCGTCTTTACTGGCTGGATGGTTTGCGGTGGTTATGATCAACCGCACGCTGAGGAGAAAAGATTATGCCCGTCGGTGATACTGTTACTGAGTTGTGGCGCGGGCTGGCGCGTACGTTCGCTTCGATGTTCGAGAAGCCGGTCACGATCCAATATCCTGAAGAGAAGCGGCCCGTGCGTCCGCGTTTCCGCGGTCGTCATGTGTTGAAGCGCTATGACAACGGACTGGAAAAGTGCATCGGTTGTTCGCTGTGCGCAGCGGCCTGCCCGGCGGATGCGATCTTCGTGGAAGCCTCCGAGAATACGGATGAACAGCGTTTCTCGCCTGGCGAGCGTTTTGCCTCCACGTATGAGATCAACATGCTGCGCTGCATCTATTGCGGCTTCTGCGAGGATGCCTGCCCGACCGAAGCGATTGTGCTGGGCGATAACTACGAACTTTCGTTCATTGATCGCCGCGATGCGATCTACACCAAAGAGATATTGCTCGAACCCGTTCCCTCGCAGGATATGACCACGCCGCGCACAGTGGAACCGGGTGTGTTCAAACGCTCGGTGCCCGAGATGAAAGATCCGCAGGATTGATCCATGAGCATTGACTTGATTCTCTTCCTCATCCTGGCCGTTGTGGCCGTGGCTACCGCGCTCGGCATGTTATTGAGCCGGAACGCTGTCTACTCGGCGCTCTTCCTGGTGCTGAATTTTGGCACAGTGGCCGTCTTCTATCTTTTGCTCGGCGCGCCGTTCATTGCCATCTCCCAGGTGACGGTGTACGCGGGCGCCATCATGGTGCTGTTCCTGTTTGTCATCATGCTGCTGGGCGTGGAACAACTGGCTCCCAGCAAAGCCCTGCCCTGGCAAAAACCGCTGGCGGGCGTGCTGGCCTTCGTCCTCGTGGTGGAAGCAGCCTACCTGTTGGTCGGACGCGGCGCCGCCACTGGCGCCATCACCCAGCCGGGAACTGTTGTCAACTCAATGGACTCGCTGCGCCAATTGGGAACCATTCTGTTCAACCAGTACCTCCTGCCTTTTGAAGCGACTTCGGTCCTGCTGCTGGTTGCCATGGTTGGTGCGATCGTGTTGACTAAAAAAGAGAAAGGGGAGCGATAATATGGTCCCTGTGACTTATTACATTGTGCTCTCGGCTGTCCTGTTTACCATTGGCGCTCTGGGTGTGCTCATCCGCCGTAACCCGCTGATCATTTTTATGTCCGTCGAGTTGATGCTCAACGCGGCTAACCTGGCCTTCGTCGCCTTTGCGCGCGCCCGGGAAATCGCCACCGGGCAGCAGTTATTCGATGGCCAGATCTTTGTCTTTTTCGTGATGACAGTGGCCGCGGCGGAAGTGGCGGTTGGCCTGGC
>JAKANW010000163.1 GCA_021823555.1 Chloroflexota bacterium | reverse complement strand
GTTGGCTTTGCAGCAGGCGGGCATCGAAGCGTTTGAGTACACTCCGAATGAAGTCAAACAGGCCGTGGCGGGATACGGCTCCGCAGAGAAGCGACAGGTGCAGGAGATGGTACGCGCCTTGCTTGAGCTAGATTCCATCCCCCAACCCGACGATGCTGCCGATGCGCTGGCCGTTGCCATCACGCACTTGAATACGAAGAGATATTGAGATGTCGTTGCGAGGCGGCGTTCTTCCGCCGAAGCAACCCCCTGTCGAGCGGGGGACTGCTTCGCAAAGAACGCTCGCAGTGACATATAATAGACCCATGATTGCCTCCCTACATGGTGAAATTACCCAGATCGAAGACAATGCCCTGGTGCTCGAAGTCGGCGGAGTGGGACTGCGCGTCTTTGTCCCGGCGCCGCTGCGGGGACGAATGAAGGTCGGTGAGGTGGCTTTCCTCTTCACGCACCTCGTTGTCCGTGAAGATGCCTTGACCCTGTATGGCTTCGAATCTCAATCGGACCGGGATCTCTTCAACATGCTGCTCGGCGTGGACGGAGTTGGCCCGAAGGTGGCGCTCTCGGTCTTGTCCACACTGACGCTGGATACCGTGCAACGGGCGGTCTTCAACGAAGAGAGCGACATCCTCAGCCGCGTGCCGGGTGTCGGCAAAAAGACTGCCCAGAAGATCGCCCTGCACCTGCACGACAAGCTCAAGCCCACCGACGCGCTGGCAAAGGTGGCGGCCATGTCCGACGCGGATAGCGAAGTGCTGGCCGCGTTGACTGCCTTGGGCTACTCGGTGGTCGAGGCGCAGGCAGCCATCCAGGCCCTGCCGAAGGACGCGCCCCAGGATGTGGAGGAACGCCTGCGGGCCGCGCTGGGATACTTTACGGGGAAGTAATGTTCATTAAACGGGAACAGGTTCAAGGTCACGCGTGAAGCGAGAATTATCCATGTTCTGGAAAAAGTTCAAAGAGAGTCCCTGGTTGGAGGTGACCGCGCTGGCGGTCATCTCTGTGTTTGTCTATGCCGTTCACATTGGCGGCTTTTCCTACTACCGCGATGACTGGTATTACATGTACGACGGCTTGGTGGGCGGCGGCAAAATTTTCGTGGATATGTTCAACCATTTACGGCCTGCGCGTGGCCCGTTGTTCAATTTGTTGTTCGGGCTGATCGGGTCGAATCCGACGCCGTATCATGTTTTACTTTATCTCTGGCGGCTAATTGGCGGGTTGGGCGCGCTGTGGCTCTTCCGCATCCTGTGGCCCAAACAACGCGGCGCGACGTTCTTCATGGCGCTGCTCTTTTTGATCTATCCCGGTTTTCTGTGGTGGGTGCAGGGCTTCGAATACCAGCCCATGGTTCTGAGTGTGGGCCTGCAAATCTTCTCGATCATCTTCACACTCAAAGCGATGGGGGCCGGTTCACGCCGCGCCTGGGCGCTGTGGATGCTGGCCGCGTTCGTCACGGGTTGGGCGTATCTGGCCTTCGTGGAATATGCCATTGGCATGGAAGTTTTCCGCTGGCTGGGCGTGTACCTGCTGGTCAGCCGCGAGACGGAGGGGACGTTGTTGAAAAAGGCATGGGCCTCCGTGCGCGCCATGGCGATCACCCTGTTGATCCCGGTTGGCTTTCTTTTCTGGCGTCAATTTATTTTCATCAATGAACGCAAGGCTGCCGACCTAGGCTTGCAAGTCGGCGCGGCGTTGGGCGCGCCGAGCACGCTCCTGTGGTGGCTGGTGCATTTCATCCAGAGCGTTCTGAACATTTCCATCTTCGCCTGGGCCTTGCCGTTCAATACGAGTTTCTTCGTCCTACGTTTGAAGGATACCCTGATCGCGTTTGGATTGACGGTCGTTGTACTGGCCGTCTCGTTTGTAATTTATAAATTGATTCATGCAGATGAAGAACTCGCTTCCTCCTCGACTTGGCAACTGGAGGCCGTTTCGACGGGTCTCCTGGGCGTTGCGGCGGGTGCCGTCCCCATCATTGTCGCCAACCGTGTCGTCACCTTCGACCGTTTCTCGCATTATGCCCTGCCTGCTTCGTTGGCCGCGGCTGCCTTCGTGGGCGGACTGGTCTATTTGCTGGCTGATCAAAGGCTGCGCGTGGCGGCGCTGTCCCTCCTGATTGGGTTGTCTGTCCTGACTCACGCGGCGGTGGCGGCGCAGGCGCGGAGTGAGGAACAACTTATCCAGGGATTCTGGCAGCAGGTGGTCTGGCGCGTCCCCGACCTGCGCGCAGGCACAGTGCTGGTGGTCAACTATCCCGGCATGGACTACGCCGAGGGCAACGATGTAGTCTGGGGGCCAGCTGATTTTATCTACTACCCTGCCAGCCAGAGTCAGGCGCCTGTGACGGTCCCAATCGCGGCGGCGCGCATGGAAGCGGATACGCCCAAGAATATCCTGGAAGGCGCACAATTATTTCAGAACTACATCGTGGTGAATGATATTCAATATGATTTCAGCAACCTGTTGGTGATGACCCTGCCGTCCGAGGATGCGTGCGTACATGTGCTGGATGGGAAGTGGGCGGAACTATCCACGGCAGATACCGCGCTGGTCGGGTTGGCCGCGCCGAAGTCGCGCATGGAGAACGTGATTGCAGATGCGCAGCCGCACGTCCCGCCCGCGGTGGTTTTCGGCGAGGAACCGACTCATGGATGGTGCTATTACTATCAAAAGGCGCAATTGGCGCGCCAGCAGGAGAATTGGTCGGCCATCGCGAAGATCGGGGAGGAGACGGCGAAGCTGGGCCTGCATCCCAACGACCAGGTGGAGTGGATGCCCTTCCTGCAATCTGCGGCGATGTTGGGGGATGAGCAGCAGGTCAAGCAGATTTCCACGCGTATCAATACCGAGCAATTATACAAACAGCAGGCTTGCCAGAATCTAAAGGCGATGCAATTAACGCCTGAGATGATGAGTTATGTCAGTGGGTTGTTTTGCGGAGGACAGTAACCCCTCGCGCTGAGCGGAGCATAGCGTAGTCGAAGCGCAGTTATTGTCAATATCTCTGTTCTCCCGCAGTTGAACTGCGGGAGAACAGACGCTACTTTAAACGATACACAGCCTTATCCCCCACCATTGCCTCTAAATAATAATTATCGTCCACAAATTTGAAAAACTGGTCCAGGTTATCGGGGGGATATTCCCAGGCGAAACCGGAGGCGATCTGTTGGGCGCGTTGTTCGGGGTTGAGCGATAGCGCTTCATGGTCGCCAACATCCACGATGAGGGCGGGGCGTTTTGCGATGATGTCCCGTAAGAATTGATCATTCATCCGCTTGGATATATCCGAGCGGACGTACAACGGATAGAACAGATACGCGCTGGGCGATTGGCGGTTGGACATGAAGTTCTCGCCCGGCGTGGCGGCCCAGAAGAGCACCAGGTCATTTGGGTTGGTGTGGTTCTCCGCGTAGACAGCCGTGCGCGTGCGGATTTCGATCCCCAGCCTGGCGCGGTCAGTGATGCGCTCGATGGCTTTCCCGTATTCGGCGGCGCGCCCGCTCAGGGTGAAAAAGATCGCTGTCAGCAGGAGCATAACGGAGATGACCGGAGCGGAGGCATCCTTGATGCGCGGGGGCAGGCGCGAGGTCAGGAAATGAAGCGCCAGTCCACCGAGCAGAGCGAGAAAGGGCAGCCAGTTGATAAAGTAGTGGGCATAGTTCCGTTTGGCCGGGTCGCTGAGATAAATGGCCATCGGCCAGCCGATCAGGAGCAGGAGATAGATCGGTTCCTTTGATTTGACCATCCGGTAGAGAGCAATGAGATATGCGGCGGCCGCGATCCAGGCAAGAGTGCCAAAAATCCCGAAGCCGGTCTTCAGCGGCGAGGCAGACGTGATGGCGGTGCTGCTGTAGGCCAGGTTGTAAAGGATGGAAGCATTGAGCAATTCCTGGAAGAGGCCCTGCGACCAGAAGTAAAGGCCGGTGATAAGAATGGGCGGCAGCGCGCCAACCGCCAGCCATAGGATTTGTGTGAAGATGCTTTTCCACTCGCGGCGGAAGGCCTGGATGACGAGCAAGGTCAGGATGACCGCAGCCTCGATCACTGCGTTGTTAGGGCGGAAGAGGAAGCTGATGCTGAAGGCTAGGCCGAGCAGGATGTTGTAGAGGCGATGCTTGGGGGATTCAACGAGCTTGAGGAATAGCGCGATGGAGAGGAAATGCAAAGGCAGCGGATATTCCTCGGTCAGGTTGCCGCCTTGCAGGGTCAGGTCGAGGCCGATCAGCCAGATCACCAGACCGGCGAGCGCGGGCCAAAGCCCCCACAGTTTTTTGAGGGTATTGTACGAGAAGATGGCAGCAACGAGGAGCGAAAGAAGTTCCACGATCCACACACCCCAGCGCGAGCCGCGGCCGATCCACAAGGCGATGGCATCCAGATAAAAGATGGCGGGCGGTTTGCTTTCCCATGCGTCGCGATAAGGCAGTTTGCCGTGCACGATCTGGTCGCCGATGTAAACGTAATAGCCGTAATCCCGGCTGGGGAGGCGCGTGCCGGGATTGGACTGGACGAGAACTGTCAGCGCGAGCAGGAGAAGCAGCGCGGTCAGCAAGATGCGGGCAAAGGTAGAAATCGGTTTTGAGTTCGTATCTGTATCCATAGCGATTTGCTGGCGGGATTATAGCACCTGGAAATCCGCAGGCAGTATAATGCCCACACGGAGGATGGTCCCATGTTGGATAAGAAGATCGCTTTTATTGGCCCCGGCGTGATGGCGGAAGCCATGATCGCGGGATTGTTACGCAAAAAACTGGCGAACCCGGAGAACTTGACGGCTTCGGGTCCGCGCCCGGAACGCGGCGAGGAACTGCATAAAAAATATAAGATCCAGGTGACCACGGACAACGCCTCTGCCGCGCACGAAGCGGGCGTGGTGGTGCTGTCGGTCAAGCCGCAGCGGTTGAGCGAAGTGATGAAGGGCCTGAAGGGAATCCGACCGGAGGCGTTGGCGCTTTCGATTGTCGCCGGCGCCAGCATGAAAAAGATCAGCAATGGATTGAAGCACAAAGCCATCGTCCGTTCGATGCCGAATACGCCGGGACAGATCGGCCAGGGGATCACAGTCTGGGCGGCATCACAAGAGACGACAGACGAGCAACGCGAGATGGCGCGCTCGATCCTGGGCGCGCTGGGTGAGGAAGTCTTCGTGGAGGATGAAAGTTATCTCGACATGGCAACAGCGCTTTCGGGTACAGGTCCGGCTTACGTGTTCCTCTTCACCGAAGCGTTGATCGATGCGGGCGTGCATATGGGCTTCCCGCGCCGTATTGCCGAGCAACTTGTCCTGCAGACCATCAAAGGTTCGGCCTCGTACTACGAACAGGCGCAGCGGCATCCAGCCACGCTGCGGAACCAGGTCACGTCACCGGGAGGCACATCCGCCGAGGCGTTGTATTATCTCGAAAAGGCGGGTTTCCGTACAGCGATCTCGCGCGCGGTGTGGGCCGCGTACCAGCGTTCCCTGGAATTGGGAAAAGAGAAGCCTGTGCATATTCCCGATGGGCATGTGGATGAAGAATGAGACTACCTGAAACTCCCCGCGATTGACGGCTCATATCGTTCATTGTACACTCAACCCATGGACAAGGCCTACAGAATGCGTCCGGCTTGGGACTGGCCATCAGCCATTTTGGTTTTCCTGCTGGTGCAGGTAGCTGCTGCGCGCCTGGTCGTTACCGATTGGGTGCCCTTCCTGTTTTTCACACAAACCCTTGGAGCATTAAGCGTCATACTCGGGCTGGCGCTGGGCTATAGCACGTTCCGGCGAGGCGCTGTGACCTGGCTGGCGCTGCTTTATATGGTGACCCTTGTCCCCTGGCAATTGACCCGGGCCATCGAGGCAGAGGCCTCCCTGTCGGAACACTTGATCAGCGTCGGCGGGCGGATCTGGTATTCGCTGATCCTGTTTTTTACCCGCAAGCCGGTGGACGATCCTTTATTCTTTGTGGCTTTTGTCTCGCTGGGATTTTGGATCATTGGCTTGACGGCAGGCTACTATCTGGCGCGCCACGCGAATTACCTGGCGGTGGTCGTTCCAGCCGGGTTGGCTATTCTGATCATACAGCTCTATGATTCCTTTATAGCCGTTCGCATCTGGAGCCTAGGCTTTTATATCTTCCTGGCCCTGGCTTTACTGGGGCGCATGTACATAAGCCGCTCCCGTTTGCTCTGGGATCGTGAGCGTATTTTTGTTACATCCGAGGCCAGGCAGGATTTGAGCAATAGCCTGCTGGCCGTGGCTGCCCTGGCGGTTTTCCTTGCCTGGTCTTTGCCGACCTCCCTTTCCAGCCTGCGTTCAGTTGCCCAGACGTGGGACAAAGTAAGCCGGCCGGTCCGCGATCGGCTGTCGAATGGGGTCAGCGCGCTTGAGTCGTCGTATGGCAATGCAACGACAGGAGATTTTTATGCTGCAACATTATCCCTTGGACGCACCGCTTCACTGGGGGATACACCTGTTTTGACCGTAAAGGTGGACCAGGTCGTGCAGGATGAACCCCCGCGCTATTACTGGCGCGGGCGCGTTTATGATTATTATGCCAACGGCCTGTGGACAAATACAGCGGTTGCATCCCATGATTTCTCTCCCAATACGGACGAGGTAAAACTTCCAGATACAAACAGTCATCGCGAAGAAGTCAAGTTCACGTTTACGATGAGGCTATCCAGGCAATCCCTGCTCTATGCACCGGCTGAAGCGATTTGGGTCAACC
>JAKANW010000162.1 GCA_021823555.1 Chloroflexota bacterium | reverse complement strand
CCCCACGGGGTCGCGGCGCGGAACGGCATGCCGCAAACCGAAGTTGGCGGGATACCGCCCCCGCCCCACAGAAAATCGGACTATGGATACGGCGTTGGGGCGGCCTCACCCGCTTCGGGCGTCGGGAAAGCGGGCGCCTCCGTCGCGGAGTCGGTCCCCAGCCTGCCGCAAATGATCTCCGCCGTCTCAACGATGCCCGGCACACTCGGGTCGGCGAGACGGTAATCCTCATTGGCCTGGTAGAACGCCCAGACTTCATCCATCACCGCAAGCGCCTCGCCGCACTTGTTATCTTTGGGGCGGCTGAGCGCGGCCAGCACGGACCCGTAAGTGTAGTAATACACCATCGTGCTCGAGGAGAGAGGCAGGCCGATGACGACTGTCCCTGTGTCGCCCGCATTGCATCCGCCGCGCGCCTCGCAGGATTGCTCGGCATTGCAACCGCGCACAGCGCACATCAACGCGGGGATCGAACCTTCATAATTACGCGACTTGAAGAAAACGATTCCCAATTGGCCGTACGTGTCCGCATTGGCGGGATCAAAATCCAGCGCCTTCTGCACATTGATGGCCGCCGCGAAGTAGTCGCCGGTCTGCGAGTAGGTCTTGGCAATCGAAAGGTACGGGATGGGGTCTTTCACTCCCAGCACTTCGTTGATCTGCGCGGCGCGCGCAAAATATTCCAGCGACTGATCGTACAACGCCCGCGCCGATTCCTCGTTGAGACTGCCGAACGCCAGGCGGCGATAGTTCGCTCCCGCGCGCAGGTAGAGGAAGGTCATGTTCGGAGTCAGCGCGATGGCTTTGTTATATTCCTCGATGGCCTGCTTGTAATCGCCCTGCGATTCGAGCACAAAGGCGTACACGCGATGCACATCCATCAACGTGTCGGCGTCTTCGCGCTGGAGCGCCTGCTCGATGTTTTGCTGGCCCTGGGTCCATTTCTGCTGGTCCACGAGGATCTCGGCGTAGAAGGCCAGCGCCAGTGTATTCTGGTTATCAATGGTCAGCGCGCGGGCGGCCTCCTGCTCGGCCTCGGCGAGGAAGGCTTGCACTTGCTTCTTGTCCACCAGCGTGGAACTGGCATTCCAGTCCAGCACGAAGGCGCGGATGGCGTGAACGGTGGAATCATCCGGGGCGAGTTTTACAGCCTGGTTGATCGACTCAAGCGCATCGTTCAGGCGGGCGAGGCGCTGTTCGTCGGTGGTCAACAGGGCGGAGGAATAGGTCTGGATGCGCGCCAGTTTGGCCCAGATCTCTGCGTTGCCCGGGTCCACGTGGACGGCTTCTTGATAGGCTTCGATGGCTTTGTTCAAGTTTCCCGCCGTAAAGAAGGCGTCGCCCTCCAACGCGTATGATTCCACCGAACGGGTGGGCGTGGGCGTGGGCAGGAACAACGGCTTGATCTCGCCCTGGTCCAATTGGCGAATTAACCAGATACCGCCAAGGATGAAGACGATCAGGAAGAACAGCCGGTAGATGTTGATGCGCGGCCGTTGATAGAACAGGTTGCGGCGTGGAGGAACGTTCATGGAACGGGGGTGGGAGTCTCGGTGGGGGCGGGGGTATCGGTCAGCGAGGGAGTGCCCGCTGCGGGCGTCGGCGTGACCGAGAGATTGTTCTCGCAAATGCCGATGATCTCATTGGCCTTGGCCACAGCCACCTGGTCGCCGGGCACTCGTCCGAGAATCTGCTGGGCGATCCGCAAGGCCTCGCCGCAGCGGTTGAGGTTGGCGAGCGCCAGCCCGTAAGTGTAGTAATACTCGAGCACACGTAATTCAGGGGTGAGCGGAATCTTTTCGATCACCTGACCATCCTCGGTCCTGCCGCCGTTGACGGCCAGGCCGAGTTGGTTGGCGGCCTCCACCCAGTCCACGTTGCTGTAGAGCATCACGCCATAGTTGCCGCGCAGGCTGGGGTCGGTGGGCGCGTCGCGGACCGCGGATTGGGCAAATTGCGCCGCCTTGGCAAACTCGCCAATGGAGGCGTACGTGCGCGAGATCAGCAGGTCGGGGGTCGGGTCGGAGGGATTGAGGGCGTTGGCGCGCGTAAATTCATCGATGGCTGTATCGTACACCCCGAGGTAGCGGTAATTTCTTCCGAGGGCAAGATGCAGGTCGGGGATCTTGTCGTTGATCTCGGTGGCGGCGAGGTAATACTGGATGGCTTCCTCATAGTTCTGCGTGGCTTCCAAAATATACCCGCGCGCCCGGTTGGCCTCGATGGTGTTGGGGGCAAGCGAAAGCGCCACTTTGGATTCGTCCGCGGCCTTCGTCAGGTCGTCGAATCCGCCCGTGCCGTCCTGGTAGCCATCCACCAGAATCTCCACGTAATAGGCGTGGGCAATGCCATTTTTATCGTCGAGGTTAAGGGCGCGTTCGATGCTGTCCTTTGCGCCGATGAAATCGCCTTGAAAATCCAACGCCCAGGCGCGCACCGCGTGCGCCATGGAGTTGTTGGAATTCAGCAAAATGGCTTTTTCAGCGCTGTCCTGGGCATCGGCGTATTGACCGGCGAACACCTGCACCTGCGCCATCGCAACATAGATCGCGTCATCCTGCGGGTTGGAGCGCAAGGCCTCTTTGTAAAGTTCGATGGCCTGGCTCAAGTTGCCCTCATCGAACATCTTCTTCGCCTCGGTCACGAACGACTCGGGCGAGCGCGTGGGCGTGGGCGTGGGGACAAACGGCGGCGGGATGGTGGGCACAACCACGAGGTTCACATACACACCGAGGAAGATCAGAATCAACAGGACAACCACAAGGAACCAGTTGACTCGGAACCGCTTGCGGGTCATGCTCCATTTCGTTCTTCTGCGTAAAATCATGTAATCATCTTACCATCCGTAAAGAAGGGGCGTCAAGCAACGCTCTAACCTGTCACTTATGCTAAAATCAACACATGCAGTTCGAGGTCTTCACCCTCCTGCCCGAAGTCTTTCCCCCCTATCTCGATAGCAGTATCTTGAATCGCGCCCGTCAACGCGGGCTGGTGGACGTGCGCCTGCACAACATCCGCGACTGGGCGCGCGACAAACACCACACCACCGACGACATGCCCTACGGCGGCGGCGGCGGGATGGTGATGAAGCCCGAGCCGGTCTTCGAGGCCGTCGAGGCGATTCTCGGTCCGACCGACTCGCTTCGGGGCGCCTCCAAAGCGGGTTGCCCGGTCATTTTGCTGACTCCTCAGGGACGCGTCTTCACGCAAGCCGTAGCCCGCGAGTTGTCTGGGCATGAACGCATCGCCCTGATCTGCGGACGCTACGAGGGCTTCGACGAGCGCATCCGCAGCCTCGCCACAGACGAGATCTCCGTCGGCGATTTCGTGCTGACCGGCGGCGAACTCCCCGCGCTGATTCTCATTGACGCTGTCACCCGTCTCCTGCCCGGCGCTCTCGGCGACCCGACCGGCGCGGAAGACGACTCGCACGCCAGCGGCCTGTTGGAATATCCGCATTACACGCGTCCGCCCGAATATCGCGGCATGACCGTGCCTGAGGTATTGCTCTCCGGCGATCATGCGAAGATCGAGAAGTGGCGGCGCGAGCAGTCCCTGTTGCGCACGCTGGAGCGCAGGCCAGACTTGTTGGAAAAAGTGAACTTGACAGAGAAGGAAAAGAAGTTTGTCGAAAACCTGAAGAACATTGAGCGTTAAACGTTCAACCAACCCATTCCTGGAGGAAATATGAATGCCCGACTCAACTACGGCAAAACCTTCCTGCTCGGCTTCGGATTTTTCGGCGTGAGCGTGATCTGGGGCGTATACAACGCCTTCGTCCCGATCTTCCTCGCAGACAAGTTCGGCCTCTCGCCCGCCCTGATCGGTTTCTTCATGACGCTCGACAACATCGCGGCATTGTTCATCCAGCCGCCTGTCGGCGCGTGGTCCGACCGCCTGCGCACGCCGCTGGGACGCCGCATCCCGTTCATCTTGATCGGCGCGCCGATCACCGCCCTTGCGTTTGGTCTCATCCCGATGGCGGCGATCCTTCCCCTCTTCGTTGCCTGCACCTCCACCACGCTTTTGAGCGCGGCTCTCTGGCGCACCCCCGTCGTGGCGCTCATGCCCGACATCACCCCATCCCAATTCCGCTCGCAGGCCAACGGCATCATCAACTTCATGGGCGGCGTTGGAACCATTATCGCCCTGCAGACCGGCGGCATGTTGTACAGGATCAGTCCGAATTTCCCGTTCTGGCTGGGGTCGGCATTGGTGATCATCGCGGCGCTGATCGTTTATTTTTTCATTGAAGAGCCCAAGGAATACGAAGCCGCCGAACAACAACCCGGCATGATCGCCAGCCTGAAGGAAGTGGTGAACGATCCCGACAAAAGCGGACTGCGCATCCTCTTGGCCATCTTCTTCTGGTTCCTCGGCTACTCCGCCGTGGAAACGTTCTTCACCTTGTACGCCAAAAACCACCTGGGCATCAACGAAGCCTACGGCGCGACCCTGCTCTCGGTGTTCCCGCTGTTCTTTGTGATATTCGCAATTCCATCCGGCTATCTTGCCAGCCGCATTGGGCGGCGTATCACCATCAGCATCGGTTTGATCACCGTCACGGTGATCCTCTTCCTGTTCTACGTCACGCCCGTCTCCGCCCTGCTGACGCCGATCGCGCCCCTGCCCCTGGTTGGCATCCCGCTCGTGGAAGGCGGCTCACGCATGTTGACCCTGGCCGGCGTCCTGCTCATGATCGGCGGCATCGGCTGGTCCTTCGTCAACATCAACTCCCTGCCCATGGTCGTGGACCTGACCGGCGCGGCGCGCATCGGCACCTTCACCGGCTTGTACTACCTCTTCTCCACGCTCTCCGCCATCGTCGGCCCGAACGTCAACGGCTGGGCCATCCAACTCAGCGGCGGAAATTACAACATCATCATGATCCTCGCGCCGGTGCTTATGATCGTCGCCATGGTGCTCATGCTCGGCGTGAAGCGCGGCGAGGCGCAAATAGCCGCCGGGCAGTAAACAGGCGGGCAGGCCTTTGCCCACCCTTCAACCGCAGAATCCGCGGAGTCTGTAGAGATGAAAAACCGTTCTCTGGCAAATTTTGGAATAAAATCCCAGCGACTCTTTACAGACTCCGCGGTCGATTCATCATCAGGAGGAATTTTATGGAAACGAATAATGTAACTGATCCTCAAAAACCGAAAATGGAACCCCCGTCGCCCCTTTTAGTTCTTGGTTTGCTTTCGTTATGTTCAGTCCTCACAACTGCTTTAATTTGCGGAAGTTATATTTGGGCGTTGCGAAACCCCATCAACCTTCCGATCCTGGCCGGACCAAACGATGACTCCATTCAGCAAATTGCCACAGACCCAGCGTGGACTCTTTTGCTGGAGGATCATTTTTCCGACAATGCCAATCATTGGGATGTGGCGCCGTATCAAAACAATGCCATTCAACTTAATCGTTCCATTGAGCATGGCAAATACAATTGGTATTTTCAGGTAAAGACCGGATATGATTTTTGGGAAGCCCCCCAAACAGAAGGCACTTTCACCGACTTCACAGCCTCACTGGATGTTCGGCACCCCGACGGCGCCAAACAGGACTCCTATGGGATGGTTTTTAGGGAAACAGGAGGAGACCGATATATCTTCAGCGTTGATGAAAGTGGGAGATATTACGTTTTTTTGCATTACAAGGGTCACTCAACAAACCTACAGCGAGGCTCGGTCTCCTTCGTGATTAAGCCGGGTGAAGTAAACCGCATAGCGGTCAAGGCGACCGGTCCCGTTTTCGCCTTCTACGTTAACGATCATCGGGTGGGCATCGTAGTAGACGATACGCTGCGATCTGGAAAAGTGGGAGTTTACGTTTCACCTTACAGCGCCTACAATGCCCCGGTCATGCCCGAACAAACTTCCGGGGCGGGGCCAACGCCAGTCGGACCCGCGTCCACCTATGAAATGGACAATTTCACTATTTGGGTTCCGACAATCGCCGGCGCTCAGGCAACCTCTCCCCTCACACCACAAGAGGGCACCATTGTATATGTTACAGACAGGGATGGAAATCGGGAAATCTATTCGATTGGCTCCAATGGAATGAATTCGATCCGTTTGACCGATAATCCCGCTGATGATTTTTCACCCAAGTGGTCGCCCAGCGGTGACAGAATCGCCTTCGTTTCGACGCGGGATGGGAATCCTGAAATTTACGTGATGAACCGTGACGGCTCCGGCCTGACGCGCATCACGAACCACTCCGATGAAGATACTGATCCTGCCTGGTCGCCGGATGGAAAGAAAATCGTCTTTGCATCCAACCGTGACGGCAATTACGAAATTTATATCCATTATCTGAAGGGGAACACCGAAACAAGAATTACAAACGACCCCGCCGAGGATCGTTATCCCGATTGGTCGCCGGACGGCAAACTCCTCATCCTCCAATCCCGGCAGAATGGCAAATTTGAAATCTACAAATTGGACCTGGCGACGAACGCAAAAAGGCTCTTGATGAATCATGCCGTCAATTCGCTTGAACATGCCAGCTGGTCGCCTAGTGGTAAAACCTATCTTTACGAAGAAAAATTGCAGACCGGCCCAGTATTCGTTGTCACCAATGGCTATCCCAGACGAAATTACTCCAAGATACTTTTCGACAAGTATCAGAATCTCTGGCCGTGTTGGTCGCCGAATGGCGAACAAATTTTGTTTGCATCTGATCGCAGCGGGCAGTTCGACCTTTACATTATGACCATGAACGGCGACT
>JAKANW010000161.1 GCA_021823555.1 Chloroflexota bacterium | reverse complement strand
ACCAATTACGTTATTCTCATTGAACCGCTCCGCTTTGCGTGCGGACCCGCATGTCCGGTGGTGTGAGAGGGAGCGGTTAGTCGCCGCTCTCTACTCGATTTCATGCAGGGGATTTCGGTTCAAGCAAATCCCATAAGCTCCCACAGCAATCCTGTTCTCTCCGCGCTGCGCGGGGCCACCACCACCCAGCGTTTGCCTGCATCCATGTCGATGTCTTCGAGCAGTTGGAAGCCCAATGCCACGGTGAAAAAGGCAATGGCCTCATCGTGATCACGAACGAGGAACGTGACATTGCCTAGTTGCTGTGCCATACTTTGCTTTATTCGTTATATTTGGCGATAGCCTGTTCGATCACCGCACGGACTGGCTCAACGGGGATATCTTTGACGGCGCGATAGACCTGTCCGTTAACATGGATCTCCAGTCCGCCGTCTGCTGCGGTACCGAAATCAACCTGATAAGATTTCAGCTTTGGGTCGGCTGCCAGCGCGGCATGGATGATGTCCTCGATCTGCTCCGCAAATGGGGCGGCCAGTTGCTCGCCGGCTTCCTGGCCGAACACCCCGATGCCTTGACTGCTCGCAGTAGTGGCCTTGACCGTATCCTGGGGCGGCATGGATTGCATCCATTCGGGCTTTTGGCCCTTGGGCGTTTGGGTTAATTTGATTTTGTTGGTGCGCGCGAACAACCAGCCGATCACGACCACAACAAGCAGGGTCGCGACACTTCCAAGCACCAGATAGATTTCGAGATCACTCATGTTGTTCTCCTGCCAAGTTCGGTTTTCATCGAGACGATTATACAGTCAGATTTGGAATTAGAATAATTGATCGAAGACAAGGCCGTGACCATCACCATTTTTCCCAGTGCACCACTTGCCCGAAAGACCTGCGGCCACCTTTCTTTGGCGCAGCAGATAGCTTCGCCTCGTCCGCGGGATAGCCGAACGAGAGCGCGATGCGCAGGTGCAGTTCGGGTGGGAAACCTAAAATCCGCCGCGCTGCTTCCGGGTCGTAGATTGAGGCGGGGCAGGAACCAATTCCCAGCTCCCAGGCCGCCAGTTGCATAAAGGCCGCAGCCTGTCCGGCGTCGAACATCGTCTGGAACTTCCCCACCGGATCGGGAGTCAGGATGGCAACCGCCAGCGCCGCGCCCGCCAGGTGTCCCGCCCACTGGCCGCATTCGGATAAAGCTTTGAGCGTGGATTTGTCCTGGACCGCGATGAAATGCCAGGCCTGTTCGTTCTTCGACGATTGCGAACGCCGCCCGGCATTTAGGATGGTGTGGATCACATCATCGGGTAATCGTTCATCCTTAAATTTGCGCACGGCGCGCTTGGCGCGAATGGCATCGGATACATTCATAGAGCCTCTCATTATTGTGTCACCTTCAGGTGACATGCATTACACAGAGTATAATTCATCTCGTGGACGCTCAACCTTCCTTTCGTGCCTACTTTCTTCAAGCCCTCGTCATGGCTGCGATTGGCTGGGGCGGGTTGGCCCTGCTTATCTTTTACTATGAAATCCCGCCGCTCGTCTGGGCGCGTTGGGGCTTCTTTGCCCTGTCCGTCATGGCGCTCACCGGCACCGCATTGCCCATCGTGTACTTTCTCAACCGCCGTTTCCTGAGCAATCCACCCGCCGAGCCGTACGTCATTGTCCGGCAGGCGATCTGGGTGGGTGTTTATGGAGGTACCCTTGCCTGGCTGCAACTCGGCCACCTGGTTACCCTGGGGGTATGGATGGGTCTGGCGGGCGGCCTGATCGCTGTCGAATATCTGATCCGCTTGCGCGAGCGTGCGCGCTGGCGCGTACCAACTGTTGACGATGACCATACTTCGTAACCTTCCCTCCGTCGAATCCCTTTTGCAGACTCGCGTAGCTGCCGAACTGATCGCCGCGTATGGCCGTCCCCTGACTTTGGACGCCATCCGCGCCGAACTGGCGGACTTGCGCGGCCGCTTCATGGCCGGACTTTTAGCTGCCCTGCCTCCGAACGAGGAGATCCTGGCCTCGGTCGAATCCCGCCTGGTCGCCTGGACGAAACCGACCCTCCTGCCGGTGATCAATGCCACGGGTGTGATCCTGCACACCAACCTGGGACGCGCTCCACTTAGCGACGCGACCTTGCGCGCCATGGAAGCGGTCTCGCGCGGCTACTCCACCCTCGAATATGACCTGGATAAAGGCGCACGCGGTTCGCGCTTGATCCATGCGGAGGCTGTCTTGCGGAAGCTCACCGGCGCGGAAGCGGCGGTGGTGGTCAACAATAACGCCTCTGCGGTCTTGCTGGTGCTGTCTGCGCTGGCGTACCGCAAGCGGGCGGTGATCGCGCGGACACAACTGGTGGAGATCGGCGGCGGTTTCCGCATACCGGATGTGATGAAACGGTCAGGCGCGAAACTGGTGGAGATCGGCGCCACGAATAAAGTGAAATTGGCCGATTATGTAGAAACGTTTGAAGAGCCGGTTGGGCTGGTTATGCGCGCCCACCGTTCCAATTTCAAGATCATCGGCTTTACCGAAGAACCCAGCCTGAAGGAAATCATCGAAGTTGCACATGAGCATCATGTCCCTTGTGTGGATGACCTGGGTTCGGGCACTTTTGTGGACACGGCCAAATACGGCATGGAACACGAACCGACCGTGCAGGAATCCCTGGCAGCGGGCGTGGACCTGGTCACTTTTTCGGGTGACAAACTCCTGGGCGGGCCGCAAGCGGGCGTCATCGTCGGCAGGGCCGACCTGATCGCCAAGATCAAGAAGCATCCGCTGGCGCGCGCGGTGCGCGCCGATAAGACTTGCTTGGCTGGCCTGACCGCTACCCTCATGCACTACCTGAAAGATGAGGCGGAGCGCGAAATCCCCATCTGGCGGATGATTTCCTTAACGCTGAAACAGGTCCGGGGGCGGGCGGAAGCGTGGCGTCGCGAACTGGGGCAGGGGCAGGTCGTGGAAGGCGAGTCCACGGTGGGCGGCGGAAGCCTGCCGGGCGAAGCCATCCCCACTTGTTTGTTATCGTTGAACGTGAAGAGACCGGATAAGTTTCTAAAGGCATTACGGGAGCAACATCCGCCCATTATCGCCCGCACCGAAAACGATCAGGTGCTGCTCGACCCGCGCACCGTCCTGCCCGAACAGGAAGGCGCTCTGCTGGTTGGCCTGGCGAATGTGCTCAAGGCTTAATACGATTGCACAAAGATGACCACCACCCTCGAGCTTGAAATCCTGGATATCCGCAGACCGCCTGCCGTGCGCTTTCCGCAGAAATGTGTTCGTTGTGGGCGGACGCGCGAGGTGTCCTGGCCAGTGAGCCTTAGCACCGGCGTGCAGAGGCGCGGCGAAACGGTCAGGATCAAAATGACCGTGCCGATGTGCAGCGATTGCGCCGCGCTCGACCGCCATGTCGGGAACGTGACCTGGTTGCCATTCTTGATTGGCGGCCTGTTGGTCTCCCTGGTGGTTTTCCTGTTTCTCTGGCGGAGTGTACCCACAGGCACGCCGGTGCAGGTGTTTGGTTTCTCGGCGCTGGTGGCGGTCGCGGCGGCTCTGCTTGCTGGATTGATGGGAGGATCGTTGGTTGAATTCGCGATCCGCTTGTTGTTCGTGCCTGCCTTTGGCGAACTTCTGGCGAAACGCCCGCTGACTGTCTTTCGTCCGTTTGAAAACTCAAAGTACCTGCTTGGTTTTTCGGTGAAGTTCATCAGGCAAAAACACATCCTGTCCCTTACGTTTGAAAACGATGGCGTTGCAGATAAAGTCGCGCAATTGAATGCTCAGGAGAAAAAATGAAATCTGATCTGGATGCCCTCATGCAAGCCCGCAACCTGGATGCCCTGCTCGTGTTGGGCAGCGCGGACCACAACCCGCCCATGCACTATTTCACAGGCAGCGGCCACATCAGCGGCGCGGCGCTCGTCAAGAAACGCGGCGAAGCGCCGGTCCTTTTTTATAACGATATGGAACGCGATGAAGCCGCCAAAACGGGTTTGCAGACTCGCTCCTTTAGCGACTATCCCTGGGAGGAATTGCGGAAGGAAGCCAATGGCGATTTGTCCCTGGTCGGCGCGCTGCGTACCAAGCGTATGCTGGCTGATTTGGGATTGACCAAAGGCCGCGTCGGGGTTTACGGAAATACTGAACTGAGCAGTGCCTTTGCCATGTTATTGGGTCTCCAGCGCATCACCCCGGAGCTTGAGCTGGTCGGCGAAAATGGAATGGACTCGGTCTTCATCCGCGCCATGGAGACCAAACAGGAATCCGAGGTGGAACGCATCCGTGCCATGGGCAGGATTACCACTGAGGTCGTGCGCCTAACTGCCGAATACCTGACCTCCTGCGGCGTGCGTGACGATGAAGTCCTGCTCAAGGAAGACGGTACGCCGTTGAAACTGGGTGAGGTCCGCTCGAAAATCAGTTTGTGGGTGGCCGAGCGCGGCGCGGAACTGCCCGAAGGGTTTATCTTTGCCCTTGGGCGCGATGCGGGCGTGCCGCACTCGACCGGCAATCCCGAAGACCTGATGCGCCTGGGCCAGACGATTGTCTATGACATCTACCCGGCTGAAGCCGGCAGCGGCTATTTCTACGATTTCACGCGCACCTGGAGCCTGGGATATGCCACGCCCGAAACCCAGGAACTGTATGACCAGGTCAAGGAAATCTTCGACAAGCTGATGGATAACTTCGACTTGAACGCCCCGTTCAAGGATTACCAGAAGATGACCTGTGAATATTTCGAATCCAAAGGCCATAAGACACTGTTACACACCGAAGCGCCTGTCGAGGGCTATGTCCACAGCCTGGGCCATGGCGTGGGACTCAACATCCACGAGCGGCCGTTCAGCGGGTTGCAAACCAGCGACGATCACCGCTTGGCGCCAAACGTGGTGGTCACCTCCGAGCCGGGACTCTACTATCCCGAAAAGGGCATGGGCGTCCGCATCGAGGATACCTTCTGGGTGCGTCCCGATGGCCGTATGGAAATCCTGGCCGATTACCCGTATGATTTCGTCCTGCCGATGAAGAAGTGGAAGAAGAAATAAAGTCTGTTCCTTAGCGGTAAAATAGCAGTGGAAAAGAGATGATAGAAAATGGAGACGGTCACCATTTCCCAAATCAATGAATCGCTTCGCAAATTGTCGTCCGACAAGCTTGCAGAGGTTTACGATTTTATTGTTTTCCTTTCCACTCGTGAGACCTCCAGGGCAGCTCTCCGTGAGGCTGGAAAATCGTACGCAATTGATACCATGCTGGCCTCTGAAGATGTGCTTCGCAGAGACTGGGATTCGCCCGAGGAGGACGCGGCATGGGAAAATTTGTAAAAGGGGATGTGATTGTAGTCCCATTCCCCTATTCTGATTTAACAACCAGCAAGAAACGGCCCGCCTTGGTAGTTGCCTCGCTCGCAGGCGACGATGTTATCCTGTGTCAGATTACCAGCCAGATGAAGAAAGATGATTATTCCGTCGCGCTTCAAAGTGCTGATTTTCAATCTGGAACTTTGCGCCAGGATAGCTTTATTCGCCCGAACCGCCTCTTTACTGCCGATGCCCGCATTGTCCTGTACAAAGCCGGCGATGTCAAAAAATCAAAAATGGGCGAAGTGGTTGATAAAATCATTTCCATCATCAAAGCCTAGATAATTCTCAATGTCCGACCTCCGATCCGCCCGAATCCTTGCCATTGAATCCTCCTGCGACGAGACTGCCTGCGCCGTGCTCGAAAACGGACGCGCCCTGCTGTCCTCGGTGGTTGCCTCGCAAATGGATATCCATGCCCGCTACGGCGGCGTCTTTCCTGAAGTGGCCTCCCGCCAGCATGTCCTGTCCATTGTGCCGGTGGTGGAGCAGGCCCTGGCGCAGTCCCATCTCACGCTCAAGGATATTGACGCCATCGCCGTCACGCGCGGGCCGGGCCTGGCTGGTTCACTGGTGGTGGGCATGAACGCTGCCAAGGGATTGGCTCTTGGCGCGAGCCTGCCCCTGATAGGCGTCAATCATCTCGAAGGTCATATCTATTCTTCGTGGGTCTACGAGGCGGGAGATGAGACTCCGCCTGAACCGCAATTTCCCCTGATGACTTTGCTTGTTTCCGGCGGACATACCGAACTGGACCTGATGAGCGATCACCTGACTTACAAACGCCTCGGCTCCACCCTCGACGATGCAGCTGGTGAGGCCTTCGACAAGGTCGCGCGCCTGCTGGGACTCCCGTACCCGGGCGGCCCTTCGGTGCAGAAGGCTGCCGAGGAAGGCGACCCGAACCGCTTCCACTTCCCGCGCGCCTGGCTGGAAGGGACGTGGAATTTCTCGTTCAGCGGAGTCAAGACAGCAGTGCTCAATAAGGTCAAGGAATTGCATAAGAAGAGCAGCGGTCTGCCTGTTGAAGACCTGGCCGCCGGTTTCCAGGCTGCGGTGGTGGATGTGTTATTCAATAAGACGATGCGCGCCGCGCGCGAGATGGATGCAAAAGAGATTTTGGTGGCAGGCGGCGTCTCGGCCAACCGCGCCTTGCGCAAGGCATTTCAATCCCAGGCTGAATTTAAAATTCACATTCCTCCTCTTTCGCTGTGCACCGATAACGCGGCCATGATTGCTGCGGCGGGATACTATCGCTTTGCTCTTGGGCATGTTTCCGATTTGGATATGGATGTCCAACCCACCTGGCCGTTATCCTGAAAGCCCTAAGAATTACAGGGTACTGCGCAAATATCTAAACCAAACCTTCCATTTT
>JAKANW010000160.1 GCA_021823555.1 Chloroflexota bacterium | reverse complement strand
GCCGAGCGCGCCGGCTTGAAAGTGCGCGTGGATATTTTCGGCGAGGAAAAGGTCATCGCCGAGACGGTGAAGATCGCCACCTTCCGCATTGTGCAGGAGGCGCTGAACAACATCGTCAAACACGCCGACGCCACCAATGTGTTCATCCAATTGCGCTATGAGCCGAATCGCGTCCGGGTGACCGTCCGCGACGATGGGCAGGGGTTCAACTCGGACATTCTGCGCTTCCACCAGGCCAGCCGTCCCTCGCTTGGGTTGGCGGGCATGAACGAACGCGCCGGCCTGCTGGGCGGCACAGTGACGGTTGAGTCGGGACCGGGGCAGGGCACGCTGGTGGAGGCGAAGATCCCCTACCAGTCGAAGGAAAGCGAGGCGGAATGAAGATCCGTTTATTGTTGGTGGACGACCACGCGGTGGTGCGCTCCGGGTTGAAGATGCTGCTCGCCAGCGAAACCGACGTGGAGATCGTGGGGGAGGCGGGGAGCGGGGACGAGGCCGTATCCGCCGCGGGGTCCGCGCGACCGGATGTGATCCTGATGGACATCAGCCTGCCCGACATGACCGGCATCGAAGCCGCGCGTCTCATCAAGTCGCAGTTTCCGAAGACCGCCATCGTCGCGCTCACCATCCACGAGGACGAGGAATATTTTTTCAAGATGCTCGAGGCCGGGGCGAGCGGGTACGTGCCCAAACGCGCCGCGCCGGAGGAACTGCTCACCGCCATCCGCGCCGCGTCGAAGGGCGAGGTGTATTTGTATCCGTCGCTGGCGAAACTGCTGGTGAAGGATTATCTCTCGCAGGAACGCGCGTCCGAAAACAAACCGGCCCTCGACGGCCTGACCGACCGCGAACAGGAGGTGCTTTCGCTCCTCGCGGAGGGCGCCGCCAACGACCGCATCGCCGAGGCGCTGGTGATCAGCCCGAAGACAGTGGACCGCCACCGCGAGAACATCATGCGCAAGTTGAACCTGCACTCGCGCGCAGAGCTGGTGAGATACGCGATTCGGAAGGGGATCATCAAGGCGTAGGCAAGTCATATCGTTGTATCAGTTCTCTCTTACACTGGGTTTGATACTCACCGCAGAGCAGCATTGGGTATAATTTAGGTTATGAAACAGATTGAAGCCAAGCTCGTGTTAGGTGATTGCCGTGAGGAACTAAAGAAAATCCCTGACAATTCCGTGGATTTGATTTTCACTTCACCACCATATGCCGATAGCAGAAAAAATACCTATGGTGGGATCAGCCCAGAGAAGTATGTGCAGTGGTTTCTGCCCATATCAGCTGAATTATTGCGTGTTTTAAAACCCAGCGGGACTTTTGTTTTGAATATCAAAGAAAAAGTTGTAGATGGGGAACGTCACATTTATGTGATCGAACTTATATTAGAAATGCGCAAACAAGGTTGGCTCTGGACAGAAGAATTCATTTGGCATAAGAAAAACTCTTATCCAGGTAAATGGCCAAATCGGTTTCGTGATTCGTGGGAAAGGTTGTTGCAATTCAACAAAACTCGCCAGTTCCACATGTATCAGGAAGAAGTCATGGTCCCAATGGGAGATTGGGCTAACCGGCGTCTCAAAAACCTAAGTGAAACCGATAAAGTCCGCGACCCCTCCCGTGTCGGCAGTGGCTTTGGAAAAAGAATTGCCAATTGGATTGGCAGGGAAAAGGCCTATCCGACGAATGTTTTACACCTGGCAACAGAAACCAAGAACCGAAACCATAGCGCGGTTTTTCCAGAAGGTTTGCCCGAATGGTTCATCAAGTTGTTCACGAAAAAAGGTGATTGGGTTTTAGATCCATTCATGGGATCAGGCACAACCGTTCGCGTTGCCCAGAAGATGGGTAGAAATACAATCGGCATTGAAATCTTGCCAGATTATTTCAACATAGCCAAAGGTAGTGTAAAGGCTGCAATTGAGCCATCCCCTGCTCAGTTGGCGCTAATGGAAAAGAAGGGTAAATATGTCACTACTAAATCTAAATGATGTTGTGGCCTTTGTCGAAGCAAATATTGGAGAGTTTCATGAACGTCGTGCAAGTAGCCTGCAAAATTTAAAACTAACTCAGGTTCTAAACAGAAAAAACCCTTACCTTTTTAAAGCCAAAAATTTGAATGATGCACACGATTTGGTAAAGACCATTCTCGATGCTCATTTGTCATCGCAGGAGGAGGCAATCTTTGGCGAGTTCTTGGAGAAGCTTGCCATCTTTGTTTGCGCAAAGGTGTTTGACGGAAGGAAATCATCTGCCGAAGGTATTGACTTAGAATTCACGCGAGATGGTGTGCTGTATATTGTCTCGGTAAAATCAGGCCCAAACTGGGGGAATAGCAGTCAAATAAAGCGTATGGTTGAAAATTTCAAGCAGGCAAAACGAATTTTGCGAACAGGCAACAAAGGGGTAAATATTCAGGCAGTTAATGGATGTTGTTACGGAAGAGAGAGACAACCTGACAAGGTCGATTACCTAAAACTATGTGGTCAGGAATTTTGGGAGTTTATTTCTAATAATGACCGTTTATTTATTGACATAGTGGAGCCCCTCGGATATCGGGCTAAAGAACGAAATGAGGCTTTCTTTGCTGAATACGCAAGAATTCTAAATGTCTTTACCCTAGAATTTACGAATGATTTTTGTGTGGAGGGTAGAATTGATTGGGAGAGACTGGTTCGATTTAATTCGGGCAGGTAATCTCAACCATGAATGATAACCGCCGCATCCAGCGGCGGTTTTTTGTTGGGTATTTTGCCCTTTTGCGGATTGGGGAATCATGGGGGAATTTCCCCATGCCGGGTCGTGGGGGGAAGGCGGCAGAGGTGGGGAAGAAGATGGGGAGAGGCACGAATTTACCTCGCGCGCCGAATCGCCTACACTGTGAGCAGATAAAGAAAAGAAAGGAGATTGCCGTGAACGCGATTGAATTCATTGCCCTGTACGCTCTCGCGCGGCTGGTCATCCCAGCGGCGGCGCTCCTCTGGATTGGCCAACTTGCGCAGCGCCACGAACGCCGTCGCTTTACACGGGTGTGAGGTGAACCATGGAAGAGATCAATTCCATTCTCGTCGTCCTGTTCGGCCTGCTGATCCGCCTGGCCATCCCGATTTTGATCACGGCCCTGGCAGTGACAATTTTGCGCGCCGAAGATAAACGCTGGCAGGCGGAGGCCAAGCAGGTGTCCCTGCCGGTGGTCAAGGTGGAAAAGCCCTATTGCTGGGTGATCAACAAATGTCCGCCTGAAACAATGAAAGAATGCAAAGCGCTCTATTCCAGGGAGCCTTGCTGGCAGGTGTTCCGCCAGGCCAACGGGTATTTGCCTGAGAAGTGCCTGGAGTGCAAGGTCTTCCGCGGCGCGCCTGCCCCGGCCCCGATTGCCACGCCGCTCCATTCTTGAATCCATCGAGGAGGATGCCCATGTTTTCCCGCTTCGAACGTTTCATTATCGCCCTGATGATTGCCCTGCTGTTTGCGGGCATCACGCTCATTTTCGCCCAGGCCCGCGAGGCCGCCTCCCGGCCGGCGCAGGATCCACAATCGGAACCGTGCGCCAAGTGTCACACTGAATTTGTGACCACGTGGGAAGCCGGTTCGCACGGGACCGCCGGGTCGGACCCGCTCTTTGTGGAAGGCTGGACCGCCCAGGGGAAACCGGGCGCGTGCCTCGTCTGCCATGTGACCGGATACGACCCCGCCACCGCCACGTGGAAAGCCGACGGCGTGACCTGTGAAGCCTGCCACGGCGAGGTCTCGAAGGATCATCCCAAGGAACCGGCCGCGGTGGACCGCTCGCCCAATCTGTGCGGACGTTGTCATAGCGACACGCGTTTCGGCTGGCAGGGCTGGGAGGGGAGCACCCACTACCAGCGCGGCATGGACTGCACCGTCTGCCACGACCCGCACAGCGCCTCGTTGAAGACGATCGAGCCTCCGCCCGGCTCCACCATCAAAGACGCCTCGCAGTTGTGCATCAACTGCCACAAGGAAGTGAGCATGAACTTCCCCTCCTCGAAACATCATGAGCAGGGCATCTCGTGCATTGACTGTCACGTGGAGCACATGGAGCAGGACAACCGCGACCCGCACAGCCTGCCCGACCATTCATTCAACGCCAGCCTGAAGACGTGCAACAAGTGTCACTCAGACCAGATGCACGCGACGGGCGAAGCCGCTGTCCCGCAGGAGGGTGAAGCGGCGGTGGTTGTGGAGAATACCCCGGTCGGCATGTCGCAGATCCAGCGGGCCTCCATCACGCCCGAGCCGTCGCCGGTCAGCCCGGTGGGATATGCGGGACTGGCCGGTCTGGTGGGTCTCGCCGCTGGCATGGTGCTGGCGCCGTGGCTCGAACGCTTCTACCTGAGCGTGACCCGGCGTCATCCGCACAACGAGGAGTAGGCCATGACCACCCAACTTTCCCGACGCGATGCTTTGAAGATCGCCGCGATCAGCGCGGCCGCCGTGGCCGGGGCGCAACTGGTGAAGGAAGCCGAATCGTCCGGCTCCGCCCCCGCCGGTGAGCGCCAATGGGCCATGGTCATGGACCAGTCGAAGTGCACGGGTTGCGGTTATTGCACCCTCGCCTGCAAGGCGCACAATGATATCGCCCCCGATCACCAGTGGAATGTGGTCAGCGAAGTGGGCGAACTCGACGGACACAAGGTGTTCATCGCCCGTCCGTGTATGCAGTGCGCGAAAGCCCCGTGCGTGGAAGTCTGCCCGGTGGGCGCGAGTTATTACCGCGACGACGGCATCGTGATGATGGATTACGACAAGTGCATCGGTTGCCGTTACTGCCAGGTGGCCTGCCCCTACCAGGCGCGCGTGTTCAACTGGGAAAAATTCGAGGGCGAGAATCCGCTGGTGCCCGAATGGGGCCAGCCCGAAGTGGAACGCCGTCCGCGCGGCGTGCCGGAGAAGTGCGCCTTCTGCTACCAGCGCATTGACCGCGGACTTGCGCTGGGCATGACCCCCGGCGTGGACGACGACGCGACACCCGCCTGCGTGGTGGCTTGCCCGACCGGGGCGCGCCTCTTCGGCGATTTGAACGATCACGAGTCCACGGTCAGTGTGTTGTTGCGCGAGCATGCCTCGTATCGCCTGCGCGATGACCTCGGCACCGGATGCCGCGTGTATTACCTACCCGCCGATCCCAAAGAGATGGAGGCGCAATCATGATCGCCGCCCTTCGCGCAAAATTCCCCCTCATCAACGCCTGGAACCTGTGGCTCGTGTTCCTGGCCCTCATGCTCGGCGCCGGCCTGACCGGCGGCATCCTGGTTTTCTGGAAGGGTCTGGTCATCACCAACCTGACCGACCTCGTCCCGTGGGGTTTGTGGATCGCCATTGACCTTTCATCCATCGCGTTGAGCGCCGGTGCTTTCTTCCTCTGTGCGGGTGTCTACCTCGCCGGGTTGAAGCGCTACGAGCCGGTGGCGCGCACCGCCACCTTCATCGGCCTGATCGGTTACAGCATGGCGATGCTCTCGCTCATGCTCGACATCGGCCGCCCCGATCGCTTCTGGCACTCGATGGTCTACTGGAACAAGCACTCCCTCTTGTGGGAAGTGACCATGTGCGTGTGTCTCTACCTGACCGTGCTATTGTTCGAGACCATGCCGATCCTCGCGAACCTCGAGTGGCTCCGCCATCGCTATCCGCGTCTCACCGCGAAGATGGAGCGCGCCCATCATTACGCGCCCTATCTCGCCATCGCCGGCCTGGCGCTTTCCAGCCTGCACCAATCTTCGCTCGGCGCGCTGTATGGCGTGCTCAAAGCGCGCCCGTTCTGGTACAAGCCGGAGATGTCGGTGCTGTTCATGTTTTCGGCCATCCTCGGCGGACTCGCGCTGACCACCTTCGCCTCCATGCTCTCGGCGCGACTGACCCCCCGCGCGCGGGTCAACGACGCCCTGCTCGACCGCCTCGCGAACTTCCTCGGCTGGGCGCTCGTCCCCTATGTTTACTTCCGCGCCTGGGACTGGCTCGCGATGACCTACACGTACCAGCCCGGACGCTCGGAGGGACTCCAGTTAATCACCAGCGGCGCGCTCTCGTTCAACTTCTGGATCGGCGAAATGATGCTCGGCGCGATCATCCCCATGATGCTCCTGCTCAAACAGTCCACGCGCCAGGCGCCCCTCTTGCGGATGCTGGCCGCGTTGCTGGTGGTGGGCGGCGTGGTGGCTTACCGCTGGGACGTGAACCTGAGCGGCCTGATGGTGGTGGTCTCGTACCTGCCCGGCCAGCCGAGCGTGGCCTACACCTCCTACGTCCCTTCGCTGGTGGAGATCATGGCGGCCTGCGGTGTGATCGGCTTCGGCCTGACCGCCTTCTCGCTCGGCGTGCGCTACCTGCGCGTGGTGGACCATCGCTTCGCCTCCGAGGAACACACCACAGTCCATGAGGCTGTGCCGGAGGGAGTGGTTGTGCGGAGTTGATGGAATCGGTAGATGGTACACAGGTACACACGTAGACAGGTAGACACGTAGACAGGTACACAAGAAAAAACGAGCGTTCTCTTTTTGAAGAAGCGCTCGTTTTGATTCATGGAAATTGGAGACCGCGGTTGAGCAGGGGGATTTGTTTTATAATTCCAGCCAAGAGACGTACTTTAACAACCACGCGCGCCTGCCGCGCGGAGCAGCATAGACGATGCCTCCTCGCGGACCACCTCGGCAGCGCCACCCTCTCCACGGACGCAAATGGGACGGTCAGCGCATCCGCGTTGTACAAAGCCTTTGGCGAATTGCGCAGC
>JAKANW010000159.1 GCA_021823555.1 Chloroflexota bacterium | reverse complement strand
ATCGGATTGGTGAAATTGATGAACCACGCATCGGGGCAAGCCTGCTCCATGTCACGGGCAATCTCCAGCACCGGCAGTACATTACGGGCTGCGTGCGCGAAGCCGCCCGGCCCGCCGTTCTCGCCATAAGGCTGGCGCAGGCCGTGCTTCTGCGTTAACTCGAAATCCTGCCGCCATAATTCTTCGCGCGGACCGACCTCGATGGCAGACACGACGAACTCTGTGCCTTCCAGCGCATCTTTGTGATGGGTATGCGCGCTGATCTTCATCTGCGCATCCCACTCGACGTTGAGCCTGTTCGCCAGGCGATGGACGATATCCAGGCTTTGGGCATTCCGGTCAACCAGCCTGAGAGTGGAGCCTTTGAGTTGCTTTGATCGCAGGAGGGCGGAGAGGGTATTCTCGCCAAACGAGGCGCTGCCCGCGCCGATGACAGTGATGGTGGTGGGAAGGGTCATGTGTCAGACTCCGGGTTTCAAGATAGAGGCTTGCGTTGCCTGACTATACCACCTGAGCATTGACTTTGCTATATTCAGTACTTCATGCAAAGGTTTGGTAGTGGCGACTTCCCTGGCGCCGCCCGCCACCATTCGTGCCGCGAGCATCAGCGGAGCGATCCTGTGGACGACGGTGCGAGATGGCAGGGCGGGTGTAGTCGTTTTTTAGCCGAATGACTGAAGTCATTACTACGTTTTTGTGATCTACTGATATTCCAATGACGTGCCCGCCTCAAGCGCAGCACGGAAGATGGGAAGCAACGATGATTAAACAAAAGGCCCCGCTGCAAGCGGGGCCTTCATGTAACTTATTCGGTTGCGATGTTGACCACTGCGCTCATGCCCCAGCGCAAGCCTGCGGGCTGTTGATCCAACTCGACGATGACTTTGTAGACCACGTCGCCGCCGACGGTATCTGCCATCGGCGAGATGGCAACCACCTTGCCGCTGAGATCCTGGTTCAGCGCTTCGACGTGAATGGTCGCAGGTTGTCCGATTGCCACTTTGGTGATGTCACGTTCACTCAGGTCAGTGGTTGTAATCTGTAGATGATCCAGTGTGCCGATCACGATGGCAACTTGGGTAGGTTGGACAAGTTCGCCTGGTGCCACGTTGATTGTTGCCACAACCCCATCATACGGCGCGACCAGTGTGTTCTGGGCAAGAGTGGCCTGTGCGATTTCCAAGGCGGCCTGCGCCTGTTGGACCTGGTCATCCGCAATCCGACGCAGTTCAGGCGGCCCGCTGAGGGAAATGAATTTGCTTCCATTCCAGACCTTGTGTGCGTACCTTTGCAAATTCGCGTTCGCTTGCGCGGATCTAAGAACCGCTTCTGCCGCAGCGACCGAGTAGCCCAGGTCGGGCGTGTCCAACACAATCAGGGTCTGCCCAGCTTTCACTGAATCGCCTTCCTTGACATCCACTTCCTTGACTGGCCCGGAGATGAGAAATCCCATCTCGGAGGTCTGCGCGGGGACGGCAACCGCGGAAGCGGCCACAGTTCCCGCGGCCAATTTGATCGGTGCAGCGGTTGCAGGAATTGTATATGCGGTCAGGGCCATGGCCAACGCTGCGAGAATTGACCGGTAAAATTTTTTCATCGTTGATCTCCTGAACCTCGCGTTATGTCCCGGTCGGGATTTCCACATCGGCGCTCATGCCCCAGAGTAGACCCTGCGGTTGTGTATCCAGTTTGATGGTCACTTTGTACACCACGTCGCCGCCGACCGTGGATGAGATGTGTGCAATATCGGCCACTTTACCGGCAAATTGTTGATTCAAGGCTTCGATGAAAACGTTGGCGGTTTGCCCGACTTGCACGTTCGGTATATCGCGCTCGCTTAAGTCTTTGGTTTCGATTTGGAAATGAGTCAGGTCGCCGAGCGTGATCACGATTTGGCCGGGTACCACGGTTTCGGCGGGGGAGATGTCCACGGAGGCAACGGTCCCGTCGAAGGGGGCCGTCAGCGTGGCCTCGGCCAGGGTCGCTTTCGCAGAATCGAGGGCGGCTTGAGCGCGGTCAATGTCTGCTTGGGCTGAGGCAAGATGTTCCTGATCCGTGCCGATACGGATCAAATATTTGAGCTGGGTTTGAGTCGCGGCCAGATTTGCTTCCGCTTGTTTGACCTGCGCTCCGAGGATGGTTGTATCCAGCGTGACCAAAGTTTGACCGGCCGTCACCTTATCTCCAATTTTGACTTCAATGGTTTTCACGATGCCAGTCAGAGGAAAGCTCAATTGCACCTTGTGCGCGGGGACGACCTCACCTGAAGCGGTCACACTCCCTGCCGCCGCGGCGGGCTTGCCGCTTGAGTTGGAATCCAAAACGACGGTGGGGATCGCAGTGGGCGCGGCGGAGCTGCCGCAGGCGGTGAGGGCAGATGCCAGGATGACGATTACGAATAAAGTTATTTTCTTCATTTTCAAGCCTCTATGCTTTCGTAGAGTTGCCGCTATTTTCAACGATCAAACCGTCATGCAAAGTGACGACGCGTTTGGCATATTTGATCACGCGCGGGTCATGCGTGGCAAAGACGAAGGTTGTACCAGTCTCCTGGTTTAACTTCTGCATGATCTCCATCACCTGTTTGCCGTTCTCGGTATCCAGGTTGGCGGTCGGCTCATCGGCCAGCACCAGTGACGGGCGGATGGACAAGGCGCGGGCCACGGCCACGCGTTGCTGCTGTCCGCCGCTCAACTGGTCGGGGCGGTGATGGGCGCGGTCAGACAGGCCAACAGCTTCGAGCATTTCCTTCACGCGAGCACGGCGCTCGGCGGGTTTGCTTCCGTTCAGCAACAGCGGCAACTCAACGTTCTCGTACGCCGTCAGGGTGGGGATGAGGGCAAAGAACTGAAAGATGAAGCCAATGGCCCCTTTGCGCAGATCCGCCCGCTGGTTCCGGTTGAGATCGGTGGCATCTTTCCCATTGATAAACACGCTTCCGGTCGTAGGCTGGTCGAGCAGACCGATCAATTGCAAGAGGGTCGTCTTGCCCGATCCCGAAGGACCGACCAGGGCAGTGAATTCGCCGTTCTCGATGGTCAGATTCACGCCGCGTAAAGCCTTGGTCTCGACCTCACCGATCTTGAATACGCGGGTTGCGTTGATAACTTTTGTGACTTCCATTCTTTAATCTCCAATTCCATGCAATGCCTCAACAGGCTCCATGCGGGCAGCCAGTCGGGCAGGATAAAGCGATGCGATCAGTGTGACGATGTAGGTCACGATGGTCAGGTTGATCGTGTCCTGAACAGTCAGGTAGGCATAGATTCTGTCATTCAACAAGATGCCCGTGAGACCCATCGAGCCAATGTCATATGGAAAACCGTAGCGGGCAAAGTAGGCCACGAGCAAGCCGCCGAGGACGAGTCCGCCGATGACTCCGCCGGTGGCGATCAGGCCGCCCTCCACCAGGAACTGGGCCATGATGCGGCGGGCCTTCATGCCGATGGCGGAAAGGATGCCGATCTCGCGCGTGCGTTCGTAGACGGCCATGACCAGGGTGTTCGCCACGACGGTGGCGGTGATGCCCAGCACGATCAGGTAGAATACGACCATGTAGGCGCCTGCAAAATCCTCCGTCTGCACGATCAGTTGGTTCATGTCGCGCCAGGTCAGGATCTTGTAGTTCGAGGATTTCAGCGCGGCGGCGACGGCATCTGCCTGGTCGCGGTCCTTCAGCAGGACAAAGATGATGCTGGCGTGATTCTCTGCGCTGGTGATGGTCTGGGCCTTGGCGAGCGGCATGAACACGGTGTTCTCGTCATAGCTGGTGGTCTGGGTCGTGTAGACACCGCGCACAGTGAACAGTTGCTGTTGCACATCGCCGTTCGATGTGTTGACCAGCAGGTTGACCTTGTCGCCGACGTTGATGTGCAGTTTGGCGGCGAGCGGTTTGCCGATCAGGATGCCCTCGCGGTCGTCCGGCGTCAGGAAGTCGCCTGCGATCAACCCCTGACGAAAGGGCTGGCTCGCCGCCGAGGCGGGGTCAATGCCGATGACTTGTACGCCACGCGACTGATCCCCAAGGGTCACGATGCCGCTGGCAAACAGGCGCGGCGTGGCCACGGTCACTTGCGGGATGGCCTTGAGCTGGTCAATGACCTGCTGAGGGTTCGTGATCAAATCTTCCCATTTCAGGCTGACCTTGTTTTCATCGTAGGAAGCGGCGCGTATCTGCAAGTGTCCGCTTTGCAGGTTGATCGTGTTTTGGAGAGCGCCGCGCATTTCTCCCGTCAGGACAGAGGCCATCAGGAGCAGAAGCGCTACGCCCACCGAGACGGCCAGCGCCGAAAGGAGCGTGCGGCGTGTGTTGCGTAACAGGTCGCGGAAGGCCATTTTGAAGAGTTGGGACATCGAAGGGCCTCCTATACGTAATGCAGCGCTTCGGCTGGTTCACGCCGGGATGCTTCACGAGCGGGGATCCAGGCGGCCAGCGTGGAAATAATAACGACAGTGAGGACGCGGTTGAGGAGGTTGCCCAATCCCAGCGAGGGGTAAACTCGTCCACTGATCAGGGCCATATACTCGGCCATGCTGGAGAATTGGCTGTAATCCATGCCAACCTTTCCCAGGACCCCGTTTAGCAACAGGCCCAGGGCCACGCCAGCCAGCGCGCCGACCACACCGATCATGGCGCCTTCGAGGATGAACATTGTGGCGATCTGGCGCGGTTTGAGTCCCATCGCGCCCATCAAGCCGATCTCGCGTGTCCGCTCGTAAATTGCCATGAGCAGCAGGTTCAGGATGCCGATACCCGCCATCATCCCGATGATGACGCACAAAACGCCCATACCCGCGCCTTTGGAATTGAGCGCGTTTTTAAGTTCGGGGTAGTTCTTGTCCCAGGACTCGACTTCATAACCGGGCAGCATGGGGGTGAGGGCAGCCACCACGCTGGCTTCCTGTCCAAGTTTTTTCAAGGTGATGTCCACTTCCGTGGATTGGCCGTCCAGCCCGAAAAGGCTTTGGGCCTCACCTAGCGCGATGTAGACAGCCTGCTTTTCGATGGTGGGGATGCCGATGTCGTAGATGCCGACCACGGTCATGGTGCGCTGGCGGTTCTGTTTATGCACGTCACTGCCGACCATGGTGATGCGGTCACCGATGTTGAGGTTCATGGCGTCCGCCAGTCCTTTTCCTATCAGGATCATGTCCTGGTCATTGGATACCAACCAGCGTCCTGCGGTGACGTGTTCGTAGATCAGGCTCACGGGTTGTTCCGCTTCAGGTTCGATGCCGATGATGCCGATGGGGAACGCGCCTTCGCGGTTGCTGACCAGTCCGCCCGTTTGGATGCGGCGCGCCGCCGCGAGCACATTCGGCTGGGATAAAGCCGCTTTAACGACGGCCGAGTCATCGGTCAGGGGAAGAAGCGGGTTGCTGTCCACTTTTTCGCGATAGCCCGCGGCGTGGACCTGGATGTTGCCGCCCAGCACGCGGATGGCGTTGCCGTAGATGGCCTGGTTGAAGCCATCTATGAGACCGTCGTAGAACATCATGAGGGCCAGGCTGAAGCCCATAGCCACCATGATGATGATGGTTCGGCGGCGGTGCCGCCAGATGTTACGCCATGCGAGGCGCAGATAGAGCAACATATAAAACTCCTTCAGTCTTTCAATTCTTGAGTGTGGTGTCGGGGTATCTGGAGCGCCATTCGGTCAACATCTTATGGTAAACCTCAGAGATCATGTTGACCCACTCAGCCATTCCTTCCAGGCGACTGCGTGCGGGATTATCGGCCGGCAGGGCAGCCAGTCCCTGTTGAGCGAGTCGTCCAAGTGAAGCGGTGCCTTCAATCTCGACTTTCATGGCTTTTTCCCAAGCAGTTAGCGGGAAGGTGTAGTAAGTCGTGCGGTCACTGGGGAAGGTGACTTTTTCTGCCAGCCCGCTGGCGAGCAGCAGGCGGAAGTTAGTGGAGATGCTGCCTCGGCTGACCTTGAGAACCGAAGCGATCGATTCTGCCGAGAGTGGTTCGTGCGAGATCAGCAGGAGGCCCAACATGCGTCCCCCGATGCGGGGGATGCCATAGCTCTCGAAATACCTTCCCATGCTTTCGATGAAGCTGGTCAATTCCGAGCTGAGGTTGGTTATGGTATTACTGTCGGGGGGATCGGTATTTTTCATGGTGAACTCCAAACCATCATTTTACTTATTTCAGTTATTTCAGTCAAGACTAAAATAACTGAAATGGAATGACAAACGTTTGGTCTTCACCAGAGAGTTAATTTTCTTGTGGTTTGCGAGTGGAAAGGGAAAAGACCTGAATTTTTTGGCCGATCACTTTGAGCACCAACCCTGCCCGCCAAAAAGCGACCGCGGCCATGCCGTGCGCCAGAACCGCGAACAGCGGCGGTATCTGGTAGGTGTAATAGGTCCAGCACTCACGCGTGGTGCCCCACAACTCGAGAAAATATCCAAGACCCGCGCCTGCAACGAAGGTGAGGAGGGCATAGCGATAATCCGTTGGCGTGAGGGTGAGGAGAATGCACAGCGCCAGCGAGAGAAGTGTATAGGGCTTGTCAAACGTCGGGGAAACGAAGACCAGCATCAGGGTCAGAAATGAGGCGAAGGTCAGCCAGTAGAGGATGGAGAGTAGTGAATGGAGAATGGTTGGTTTTGTTCTCTTGCCAGCTTGTTCAGTCATCCAGTTTAGGAATCTCGTTATGCGGTCAATGGATAAACTCGCAATCGGCCAGGCAGGGATGATCCATAGCGGCGGGCGTTCAGCGGTGTAATAATGCCAGAGATTGGTCTGCGTGCCCCAGGATTCAATTGCCAGCC
>JAKANW010000158.1 GCA_021823555.1 Chloroflexota bacterium | reverse complement strand
TGCCGATGCCATCCGCCAGCACGTGACCAAGAATTCGGCTATCGCCCTACGTTACGTAAAAGTAGTGGGTCCGAAATGGATCGTGAAAACTTCCAGCGGAAAGACCGCCCGTTCGGCCAACAAGGAGAAATTCTTGAAGGAATTTAGTTTGCAGTCGGGCCAATAGTTTTTCACCCCTGGAAACAAAAAGCGAGCCTTCAAGTGCTCGCTTTTTTTGTTTCTAGTTTTTTGATTCTAACCACCGGTGGGTAGTCGTTTTTCGAGGGTCCGGCTGAAGATCTCTTCGTGTTCCTGGGAAGTTGCCTTGACATGTTTGCTCCGCTCGCGCTTCTGGCGTGACTTAGCGCGCTCCTGGGCTTCCAGCCAGGCGATCTGCATGGCGGTCTGCTCAGGCTCGACCGGCGTTTCAACCTTCATTTCGTCGAATTGCTCATCCTGCTTCTTGCCTTTGCGCTTGCCGCGAGCCTTGCGTTCTTCCCTTTCCGGCTTGGACTCTTCGACGATCTCAGGCAGAATGGCTTTCATGCTCAGACGGATCTGGCGCTTGCGGCGGTCTACTTCCAATACTTTGGCTTCGACTTCATCGCCTTCCTTGACGACTTCATTCGGGGTCTTGACGTAGCCGCGCGTCAATTCACTGACATGAACCAGGCCGGGGCGTTCGGCGCCGATGTCCACGAACGCGCCGTAAGGTTCCAGGCGGACAACTTTGCCTTTGACAATCATCTCAGGCTGAATTTCGCGCCACTCGAGGCCGAGCGGTTCGATCATGGTCAGTTCGATGCGATCCTTCTTGACGCGGCGCACCCACACATCTACAGTCTGGCCTTCTTTGACAACATCTTCTACTTTGTTTACAGGTTCTTTCTGAAGCTGTGAGATGTGAATGACCCCCGGTATATTTTGTCCTACATCCACCAGGGCGCCAGCCAGGGTGGTCTTGATGATTTTGCCAGTTAACTTCGTTTTAGGTTCGAGCGCGCTGGCAGGCGCGGTATCTGTTGTTACCATAGTTCAACTCCTGCTAATTTGGAATAATGCCGAAGGCTGATTATACCTATATGATGAATATGCGTCAATGTGAAAAATGGCGGGTTCTCTTATTTGTGCAATTTTCTTGACATAGAGGCAAGGATTGGGTATAGTGTTTAGGCTTATGTAATTTTCGGAAACAAAAGAAATAAATTATGTATGAAATCGACAAGATTGATGTAAAAATTGTCAATTTACTACTTGATGATGGCCGAATGTCGGCGTCTGAGATATCGCGTCAATTGGTTGATGTTTCAGAGCGCGCTGTCCGCTACCGGATTGACCGCATGATCGAAGAAGGAGTGATCCAGGTCAGCGCGGTGGTCCGTCCCCAGGCGTTTGGGTTGACGACGATCGCGGATGTCTGGCTTGAAGTCGAGTCAGACCAAATTCTGGATGTGGCGCGCAAAATGGCTGCCTTTGATAATGTCAGTTACGTGGCATGCGGCATCGGCGAGTCAGACGTGAGTATACAAATCTTGGCGAAGGATACAGCCGAGATTTATCGCTTTGTCACGGAAGTGGTTCGTAAAACACCCGGGGTCCGCAAGACGACGACATCCATCGTACCGATCATTCTCAAAGATGTGTACCAGTGGCGGGTCCCGGCCAGTATCGCTGGCGAAGTCATTGAGGGCGATAAACCCTCAGTGTCCCATTAATCCCAGGAGGTTGCATGATCATTTTTGGTCCGAAGAGTCAGTCCCTGCAAAAGCGCGCTCAAAAGGTTATTCCTTTGGGGGTCAATTCCAATTTCCGTTACTGGGGGGATGGCATTACACCATACGTGGAGAAAGGGAAGGGCGCTTATCTATGGGACGTGGATGGGAAACGTTACATTGACTATCGGCTTGCATTTGGCCCGATCATTCTAGGACACGCGTATGACGAAGTGGATGCAAAAGTGATCGAAGAAGTGCAGAAGGGGTCCCTGTTCGCGATGACCGGCGAATTGGAAGTGTCCCTGATCGAAATGATCGTGGATATGTGCCCCGCGGTGGAAATGGCGCGCCTAGCCTGTTCGGGCACGGAGGCCACCATGCACGCCATCCGGGTGGCGCGCGCGTATACAGGGCGGGAGATCATACTGAAGTTCGAGGGAAATTATCACGGCTTCCACGATCACACGCTGTGGTCCACTTACGCGCCGGTTGAGGCGTATGGCAACCGCCGCAATCCCATCCCGGTACCGTCCTCTTCCGGAATCCCGAAGAATTTGCGCGACATGGTGATTACGCTGCCATTCAACGATTTCGAAGGGTTTGAACGGGTAATGCGCTCATTTGGCGAACAGATCGCGGCGGTGATTACAGAGCCATGCCAGGGCAACTGTGGCGGGATCGAGCCGCAACCAGGTTTTCTTGAATTGATCCGGGCGAAGACGGAGGAGTCTGGCATAGTCTTCATCTTGGATGAGGTCAAGACTGGTTTCCGTATTGCTAACGGAGGGGCGCAGGAGTACTATCGCATCAAACCGGACCTGGCGACGTATGCCAAAGCTTTGGGCAATGGCTATCCTGTGGCCGCCTTTGGAGGCAAAAAGGAGATCATGTCCATCATCGGGCACGGCGTGGCGCAGGGAGGCACCTATACAAATAATAAACCCGGGGTGGCGGCAGCGTACGCCACCTTGAAACTGATGCAGGAAAAACCCATCTTGAAGACCATTGTCCAGCGCGGCCAACGGTTAATGAATGGCTTGAAGGACATCTTCGATGATAACGGCATCCCTGTGGCGATGAGCGGCTACCCGGCCATGTTCTCGTTTGCCATTGGCGTGGAGCAGGTGACCTGCCAGCGGGATTGGAGCAAGAGCGATCAGGAATATTATTTGCGTCTGGCGGAAATGGCGATGGAGCGCGGCGTCATGCCAGATCACGATGCACGTGAGCCATGGTTCCTGTGTTATTCCCACACCGACGCTGACATTGATGAAACACTGAATGTATATGCAGATGTTGTGAAGCAAGCCAAAAAATAAAATGCAAGCCGCGCTCGTGCGCGGCGCAATATCGGCGGACGCCACCAGGCGTCCGTTATGCTTCAAAGGAATCAAAATGACCCATCTCACCTCGAAAGAAATCGTTGATCTGAACCGCGAGTACACCTTTTTCTCCTGGTCGGTGCAGTCGCAGACCAACCCCATCCCGGTGGTAAAAGCGGAGGGCGTTTATTTCTGGGATGCGGACGGGAAGCGTTACCTGGACTTTTCGTCCCAATTGATGAACACCAATATCGGCCATCAACACCCGAAAGTGGTCAAGGCGATTCAGGACCAGGCTGCCGAACTGTGCTTCGTCCACCCCGGCAACGCTACCGAACCGCGCGGCCTGCTTGGCAAGAAACTGTCTGAAGTCACCCCGGGAAAACTCAAGAAAACTTTCTTCGCCCTGGGCGGCGCCGAAGCCAATGAAAACGCCATCAAGATCGCCCGCTTCTACACCGGGCGGCACAAAATCCTGGCCCGTTACCGCTCTTATCACGGCGCGACTCACGGCTCCATCGCCCTGACCGGCGACTATCGCCGCAACGCGGTCGAACCGGCCATGCCCGGCGGCGTCCACTTCCTCGACCCGTTCTGTTACCGCTGCCCGTTCGGGCAAAAGCCAAACTCCTGCAAACGGGAGTGCATTTCGCATCTGGAAGAAGTGATTAAGTACGAAGGTCCGGATAAGATCGCCGCCATCATCATGGAAGGCGTGACCGGCTCGAACGGCCTCATTGTTCCGCCGGATGATTACTGGCCGCGCGTCCGCGAGATTTGCAATAAATACGGCATCCTGCTGATTTCCGACGAGGTCATGAGCGGTTGGGGCCGGACCGGGAAATGGTTCGCGGTGGACAACTGGGGCGTCGAGCCGGACATTATCACCACCGCCAAGGGCATTACCTCCGGGTACGTGCCGCTCGGCGCGGTGATCGTCTCGGAAGATATCGCCAAATTCTTCGAAGATAAGTATCTCTATGCCGGGCTGACCTACAACGGTCACGCCCTGGCCTGCGCCGCTGCCCTGGCGACCATCGAAGTCTACGAGGAAGAAAGCCTGATCGAAAAAGCCGCCATGCTGGGCAAATACCTCGGCGAGGCGCTCGAGGATATCAAGGCTCGCCACCCCTCGGTCGGCGATGTGCGCTACATTGGCTTGTTCTCAACCATCGAGTTGGTCACGGACCGCCAAACGAAGGAAATTTTCCCATCCGCAGTGATGGCTGAAGTCGGCAAGACGCTGCGCCAGAACGGGCTGTTAACCTTCATCATGGCGAACAACATGGGCAGCATGGTTTTCGTTGTTCCGCCGTTGTGCATCACCCGCGAACAACTGGACGAGGGCCTGGCGCTGGTCGAGAAGGGGCTGGAAGTGGCAGATGGATTTGTGGCGTAGAGCGTGTTGCGTGTTACGTGTTGCGTAATACGGAACGCGCAACACGCACGATGAAACACGCAGCATGGCTTGCGCAACACGAATTTTGAATAAGGAACACTTCATGGAAATCCTCAACTACATCAACAACGAATGGATCGAACCGAAGGTTGACGAATACTTCGACGTTGTCAATCCGGCGACGGGCGAGGTGATCGCGAAGACGCCACTTTGTGGAAAGGCGGACGTGGATGCAGCCGCCCGGGCCGCGGCGGAAGCCTTCCCTGCCTGGCGGCGGACCCCTGTGCAGGACCGCATTCAGTACCTGTTTAAACTGCGCGACCTGCTCAAGGCTAATATGGACGAGATCGCGCGCACGATCACCAACGAATCGGGCAAGACCTTTGAAGAGGCCAGGGCCGAGATGGTGCGCGCCATCGAAAATGTGGAAGTGGCCTGTGGAATGCCGATGATGATGAAAGGCGAACTGGTGGAAGACATTGCTCCCGGCATTGACGAGTTGATGATCCGCCAGCCGCTGGGGGTGTGCGCCACGATTGCGCCGTTCAATTTCCCCGGTATGATCGTGTTTTGGTATATGCCTTATGCCCTGGCGGCCGGCAACACGTATGTCGTAAAACCTTCCGAAAAAGTATCCATGACCATGCAGGTCATTTTCAAACTGATCGAGCAGGCCGGTTTTCCGAAGGGCGTGGTCAATATGGTAAATGGCGCGAAGGATGCTGTGGATGGGATTCTGGATCACCCGTCCATCCGCGCCATCACGTTCGTCGGTTCGACCAATGTCGCAAAATATATCTACCGCCGCGCATCCGAGAATGGCAAGCGCGTCCAGGCGCAAGGCGGGGCCAAGAACCCGGTCATCATTTTGCCGGACGCTGATATGGAAATGGCGACCAAGATCGTCGCCGACTCGGCCTTCGGTTGCGCGGGGCAGCGCTGCCTGGCTGTCTCGCTGGCAGTGACAGTGGCCGAGGCTCGCAACGAGTTCACCGAGCTGATCTGCGACGCGGCCTCCAGCCGTGTGGTGGGGTACGGGCTTGACAGCGGCGTGCAGATGGGGCCGGTCATTAATCAGAGTAGCAAAACGCGCGTCGAGCAGTTGATCGGCATAGGATCCAGGGAAGGAGCGAACGTCTGTGTGGACGGACGAGGGACGACGATCAAAGGTTATGAAAACGGTATGTTCGTGCGCCCGACGATCATCACGGATGTCCAGCCCGGCAGCGAAATCTGGAAGACGGAAATCTTCGGGCCGGTATTGAGCATGATGCACGTCAACACGATTGACGAGGCGATTGCATTGGCGAATAGTCATGTGTATGGCAACCAGGCCAGTCTGTTTACCTCGTCTGGTTCGGCAGCCCGCAAATTCCGCTACGAGGTGGAAGCGGGCAACGTGGGCATCAATATTGGTGTGGCGGCGCCGATGGCTTTCTTCCCGTTCAGCGGCTGGAAAGAGTCCTTCTTTGGAGACATGCACGGGCAGAGTATGGACGCGGTCGAGTTCTTCACACAGAAGAAAGTGGTGGTGGAACGCTGGCCAAAAGAATGGACGAGGAAGTTCTAATCTATTGCGGGAAGGTAATTGACATTTATGGCTGATCCATACGAAAGCGCATTGGCGTACGCCGATAGGTGGATTGACGTGATCCACAAGAGCGAGCTGACCGAGACCGAAGCCAAGCAGATCATCGAAGAGTCCAAGCAGAATTTTGCCGAGCATTTCAACCGCGGCTGGCTGGAGTATCGTAAATCGGTAACGGAAGCGGGGGATTGGGCTGCTGTTGAGTGGAAAGGGTCGGGGTCGGTCTTCCGCGACGTGCTGGGCCGCGAATATCTGGACTGCCTGGGCGGTTATGGGATGATGAATCACGGCTGGGCGCATCCTGACGTGGTCAGCGCCGTGAAGGCCCAACTTTCCAAATCGCCCATGCCGTCACAGGAACTGATTGATCCGCTGCGCGGTGTGCTGGCCAACCTGATGTCGCAGATCACCCCAGGGAATTTGAAATATTCATTCTTTGCCGCTTCGGGCACGGAAGCCATTGAAGGTTCGATCAAATTGGCGAAGTTATATACCAGAAAGCCCGGGTTCATTGCGGCCACCAAGGCCTTTCACGGTAAGACGATGGGGGCGCTTTCCCTGTTGGGGAAAGCTGATTATCGTGAGCCAGTTGGTACCCTCTATGGGGGCCCGGTCTTCCACATTCCCTTTGGGGATGCGGACGCGGTGGAGCAGCAACTGGAGACGGCCAAGAAGGTGGGTATTGGCATCGCGGCGGCAATCTTCGAACCCATTCAGGGAGAAGCCGGGGCCATTGTTCCGCCGGATGATTTCTGGCCGCGCGTACGCGAAGCGACAAAGCATTACGGTGTTTTATTAATCG
>JAKANW010000157.1 GCA_021823555.1 Chloroflexota bacterium | reverse complement strand
GTGTGAATGCCGGTCAGGGTGGGAGTCCCGCTGGTGAGAGTCCCGGTCTTGTCGAAAGCCAGGACTTTGAGCGTGGCGGTTTTTTCGAGATGTACGCCGCCTTTGAAGAGTACGCCGTGACGTGCTCCGTTGGCGATGGCGGACAAAATACTGGCGGGTGTGGAGATGACCAGCGCACACGGGGAGGCCACCACGAGCCAGGTCATGGCGCGATAGAACGTGGGATGGAATGCCTGGCCCAGGATCAGCCAGGGAACGAAGATGAGCAGGACCGCCGCGGCTAGAACAAAGATGGCATAACGCTGTTCGAACGAGTCGAGCATGCGCTGGGTGTTGGCTTTTGCCGACTGTGCGTCTTCCACCATTTTGACGATGCGCGCCAGGGTGGTGTCTTTGGCGAGTCGCGTGACGCGGATTTCAAGCGAGCCTGTGCCGTTGACTGTGCTTGCAAAGACAAAGTCGTTGGTTTCTTTGTGCACAGGCATGGATTCGCCGGTGATGGTGGCCTGGTCTACATCTGATTCGCCGGAGGTGACTTCACCGTCAATTGGGAAGCGTTCGCCCGGACGGACGAGCACAACATCGCCGAGGGTGAGTTGTTCAATGGGCAGGCTGATGAGCCGCGAGCCGCGTCGCACGGTGGCCTGGGCGGGACGAAGGTCGAGCAGTTTTTCGATGGCTTTGCGGCTGCGATCCATGGCGTAGCTTTGCAATGTGTTGGAAAGCGAGAACAGGAACAACAGCATCGCGCCTTCGGCGGGCTGACCGATTGCCGCCGCGCCGAGCGCAGCCAGGATCATCAGCAGGTCCACGTTGATGGTTTTCTCTTTGAGTGCTGCTATGCTGGCTAATAGACCGAACCATCCGCCTGTGACATAGGAGGCCGCGTATAACCCGAAGACCAAAGTCGGATTCCAACCCCGGCTCGCGCCGATGAACGCGGCCAGGGCTGCAAAGGCGTTGATAACGGTGAAGGCTACTTCGATCTGTTCGACCGGAATGCCGCGCCGCTTTTCCTCCACTGGAGGGGTAAGGAAAGTTTCCTCGACTTCCTTGTTTTCAGAGGTCGTCAGCCGCGCCTGTCCCAGGCGGACTTCAATGGCATTGCTATGGAACTTTGCGCTTGGCAGGGACGCAGCGGTCTCATATTGAACGGCGAGCCGTTTTGCCAGCTCTTCGGCGCAATTAGCGCAAGCCTGCTCGCCGCGTTCACGCCGGGCCGCACATTGCGCCACGCGCATGGAAGCTTCGCGGCCGGCCATGTTGACCACGTGAAGGGCGCGCTCGTTGCTTAGCAGGCGCGGGTCATAGACGGCTTTCAAGCTGCCGGTGTTGTAGTCGTAATCCACTTCTTCGATGCCGGCATAACCGAGCAAGGTATCGGAGAGGATATCGGTGCAACGTTCGCTGATGGGGGGTGGATTTTTTTCGGAGAGTTGTTTTGTGTCCATGTTTTTGTCTTATACGTTGGATATGTTAGGGATGGGAATCAGTGCTCAATGTTTTGGATTCTGCAAATCAGGATTTCTGTTGCTTGCGTGCTTTCTTCTGGCAGTCGGGGCAAAGACCGTAATACAGCATACGGGCGCCCAGCAGTTTATAGCCAGAGGCCGCAGTGATTTCTTCATCGAGATGGGTGACGTGTTCGCTGGGGATGTCCACGATCTTGTTACAGGATAGGCAGGCCAGGTTGACGTGTGGTTCCGTATCCGCGTCATAATGGACCGTGTCATCGCCCGCGTGCCCGAGGACGTTGACCACGCCCAGGTTGACCAACGTATCGAGCGTGTTGTACACAGTCGCCAGGCTGAGCGACCCAAAGCGCGGCCTGAGTTCATCATAGATCATGGCCGCGGTGGGGTGCTGCTCGCTGGTGACCAGCAATTCACAGATGGCCGTTCGCTGCGGAGTGAGGCGCATTCCAGCGTGCTGGAGGGCGGAAGTAAGGGTGGTCAAATCAGACATGTTCCCTGCTTTTTGTAATTATTCTAAATTTAGAACAATTATAAATTAAGACCAAAATATGTCAAGAGATTCAAGTCTCACCCACTTGGTTCGGTTTTCTTATACTCCTCTTATTGACGCTCATTTTTTCGCATGTTATGATTGTTTCCACTTGGTTAGCACTCAGTCGAAAAGAGTGCTAACTTTGTTGAACCCGATGACCGATCTAACCGAACGTCAGAAAAACCTGTTGATGCTGGTTATCCGTGATTACATTGACACGGCCCAGCCTATCGGCTCAAAGTATATCGTCGAGCGGTACCGCCTCAATGTTTCGTCGGCTACCGTCCGCAACGAGATGTCTGCTTTGACCGAGATGGGCTATCTGCGCCAGCCGCATACCTCGGCCGGCCGTGTGCCGACTGAGGAAGGTTACCGGTTCTTCGTCGGCGAGATGATGAATAAGGCTGAGCTGCCTGTTTCCGTCCAGCAGACCATCTCGCACCAGTTCTACCAGTCCCGCCCCGATGTGGAGCAGTGGATGACGCTGGCTGCCTCCGTGCTGGCTCACCAGTCACAGGGCGTGTCGGTGGTCACCGCGCCGCACTCTGAACAGGCGCGTTTCAAGCACGTTGAACTCATTTCGACCCAGGGCCGCCAGGTATTGATGGTGATCGTCCTTTCGGGAGGTGAGGTCAGCCAGCAGATTTTGACCCTGGTCGAACCTGTTTCCCAGGAGCGCCTCAGCCAGACCGCGGCGCGTCTCAACCCGCCTTTGGTTGGTCACACCCTCGACGAGTTATCCTCCCTGCCGGCCCGTTCCGACGCGCTCGACCAGGATATCCTGACCCTGATCATTGCCGACCTGCGGCGCGTGGGCGAAAGCGGTTGGGGCCAGATCTACACCGATGGGCATACCAACCTGCTGGCCGAACCTGAGTTCGCCGAGTCGGACGAGGCGCGCCGCGCCTTGCGTCTCTTCGAGGAACGTTCCACTTTGCAGGAGCTGTTGACGCGCGTTCCGGTCAATAGCACGGTGGGCGGATTGCAGGTCCTGATCGGCGGCGAGGGTGAGTGGGAGGAATTGCGTCAATGTTCGATCGTGCTGGCGCGCTATGGCGTGCCCGGTACAGCAACCGGGACCCTGGGCGTGCTTGGCCCGATGCGCATGGCGTACGCACGCGCCATTCCCACCGTACGTTTCGTAGCCGGTCTGTTAAGCGACCTGGTCCATGACACCATTGGCGGTAATTAGTAGATAACGATATTCAGTACTCGATCATTGAATATCCAATATCGAACAACGAGAGAGAAAGTATGACTGATAAGAAGAAACATAAACATGAAGAAACATTTAGTGAACAGCAAGCCGAGGCGGTAACCACGCCTGAAAACGGCGAACAGCCTCAGGCTGAAGCAATGCCTGAAAACGGTGGACAGTCCCAGGCGGAGTTGGAAGCGTTGATGAAGCGTCTCGAAGAGGCCGAAGCCAAAGTTGCTGAACATCTGGATGGCTGGCAGCGGGCCCAGGCGGAATTTATCAATTACAAGAACCGCGTCCAGCGCGACCAGGAAATGATGCGCATCACGATGAAAGGCGACATCATCAGGAAGTACCTACCTGTGCTGGATGACCTGGAGCGCGCCCTGCAAAACCATCCCGCGGGTGACGCGTGGGTGGGCGGCATCGAATTGATCGCGCGCAAGCTCCAGTCCATTTTGGAGTCGGAAGGCGTAAAGCGGATCGAAGCCGAGGGTCAGCCGTTCGATCCGATTTTCCACGAGGCAATTTCACATGAACCGAGCGATGGCGTGGAAAGCGGCCACATCATCGCGGTGGTGCAGAATGGTTACATGTTTGGCGAGCGTGTGATTAGACCTGCGCTCGTGAGGGTGGCGCAATAACAAAGTGCCAGGTTCCATGTGTCAGGTGTCGGGTTTGCCTGTCCATGGATTGCTTGACACTTGATATTTGACACTTGACACTGGAGAACTGAACTCATGGCAAAAATCATTGGCATTGATCTGGGCACAACCAACTCCGTAGCAGCGGTGATGAGCGGCGGTGAACCGGTCGTGATCCCCTCGGCGGAAGGCGAACGCCTCGTGCCGTCGGTGGTAGCAGTCAACAAAAACCACGAACGGCTGGTGGGACGGGTGGCGCGCAACCAGGCCATCACCAACCCACAAAACACGATCTTCTCGGTAAAGCGATTTATGGGCCGCAAGGCTGATGATCCTGAAGTGGAGCGCACGCGCAAGCGCGTCCCTTATGCCGTGACCGAAGCAGTCAACGGCGATGTGCGCGTCAAGTTGGACGATAAAGATTATTCACCGCCGGAAGTCTCAGCCATGATCCTGGCCAAGATCAAAGCGGATGCTGAAGCCTATCTTGGCGAGCCGGTCACGCAAGCGGTTATCACCGTCCCGGCTTATTTCAACGACGCCCAGCGCAACGCCACCAAGGACGCCGGCAAGATTGCCGGCCTCGAAGTGCTGCGCATCATCAACGAGCCGACGGCCTCCTCGCTGGCATACGGCCTCGATAAAAAGAAAAATGAGATCATTGCTGTGTATGACCTAGGCGGCGGTACGTTCGATATTTCCATTCTCGATGTGGGCGATGGCGTCTTCCAGGTGCGCGCCACGAGCGGCGATACCTTCCTTGGCGGCGATGACTTTGACCTGCGCATCATGGATTATCTGATCGAGCAATTCAGGAAGGATAACGGCATTGATTTGCATAACGACCGTCAGGCGCTGCAGCGGTTGAAGGAAGCTTCCGAGAAGGCCAAGATCGAGCTTTCCACGGTGATGCAGACCGAGCTTAACCTGCCCTACATCACGGCGGATGCCAGCGGCCCGAAGCATTTGGTGATGACGATGACGCGCGCCAAACTGGAGCAACTGACCGCCGATCTGGTTGACCGGACGATTGCTCCCGTTAAACAGGCTTTGTCTGACGCTGGTTTGACCGCCGGCGACATCAATGAAGTGGTGATGGTCGGCGGTATGACGCGTATGCCCGCCGTACAGGATCGCGTGCGCGCCTTCTTTGGCAAGGAACCGCACAAAGGCGTCAACCCCGATGAAGTGGTGGCAGTTGGCGCGGCCATTCAGGCTGGAGTGTTGGGTGGGGAAGTGAAGGATATCCTCCTGCTTGACGTGACGCCGCTCACGCTCTCCATCGAGACCCTGGGCGCGGTCGCCACGCCGCAAATCGAACGCAACACGACCATCCCCACCCGCCGCAGCCAGGTCTTCTCCACTGCGAGCGATAACCAGACCCAGGTGGAGATCCACGTCCTGCAGGGTGAGCGCCCGATGGCGGCCGATAACAAGTCGCTGGGCAAGTTCATCCTGGATGGGATCCCACCCGCGCCGCGCGGCATTCCGCAAGTCGAAGTGACCTTTGATATTGACGCCAACGGCATCCTGAAAGTCACCGCGAAGGATAAGGCAACGAGCCGCAGCCAGCACATCACGATCACGGCTTCCTCGGGTTTGAGCGATACGGAAGTCGAGAAGATGCGCAGGGATGCCGAAGCCCATGCGGAGGAAGACCGCAAACGCAAGGAAATGATCGAAGTGCGCAACAATGCCGATAATTCCGCGTATGCCGCCGAGAAGGCGCTTAGGGATTACGGCGATAAGATTCCAGCCGAGCTGAGGAGCGAGATCGAAGCGAAAGTGGCTGATGTCCGTAAATCTCTGCAGGGCGAGGATGCGGATGCGATCAAGTCTGCCACGGAGACGCTCAACCTGGTCATCCAGAAGATCGGTGGGGCGATGTATCAAAGCCCCGAAGCGGAACCAGCCGCGGGTCCGGGGAACGAAGCGGGCCCAGACGTTGTGGATGGTGAAGTAAAGGAATAGTTCATGTCATTGCGAGGGCGTTAGCCCGAAGCAATCTCCTGTTTCGAGAAGATCGCTTCGTCGCACACCTGCCCTGGCGGGCGGTGCCAGGGAGGAACGCTCCCCGCGATGATATCCTGAAATTATGAGTGAGCGCGATTATTACGAAGTCCTCGGCGTAGGCCGGAACGCATCGGATGATGAAATCAAGTCGGCGTTCCGTAAGTTGGCGCGCCAGTATCATCCGGATGTGAACAAGGAACCTGACGCCGAAGAGAAATTCAAGGAAATCAACGAAGCCTACGGTGTGCTCTCCGATCCTGATAAGCGCGCCCGCTATGACCGCTATGGACATGAAGGCCTGGGCAACATGGGCGGCTTCCACGATTACACCGCAGACTTCGGCGACCTGTTCGAGGAGATCTTCGGACAGTTCGGCTTCTCAACGGGACGCCGCTCGAGGCGCAGTCCGCGTCGTGGGCGCGACCTGCAGATGCAGGTCAACCTGACTTTTGAAGAAGCCGTCTTTGGCGTGGAGAAGGAAATCCAGTTCGAGCGCGAAGAGACTTGTTCCACCTGCGGCGGTTCGGGCGCGGAACCCGGCACAACGCCCACGAGGTGTACCACCTGCGGCGGGCAGGGCGAAGTGCGCCAGGTGCGGCAAACCTTCCTCGGCCAGATGGTGCAGACGGCCATCTGCCCGGCCTGTAACGGGCGTGGTGAGATCATCTCGTCGCCGTGCCACACCTGCCGCGGCGGCGGGTTGGAGCGCAAGGTTATCAAGAAGAAAGTGCAAATCCCCGCCGGTGTGGATGACGGCACACAGATCCGCCTGGCAGGGGAGGGCGGCCCCGGTGTCTATGGCGGACCGAACGGCAACCTGTTCATCCTGCTGGCTGTCCAGCCGCACAAATTCTTCAAACGCCGTGAGAACGACATCCTGTTGAATTTGGACATCAATATTGCCCAGGCTGCCCTGGGCGCGGACGTCCAAGTCCCCACCCTGGATGGGGACG
>JAKANW010000156.1 GCA_021823555.1 Chloroflexota bacterium | reverse complement strand
ACGTTCGATACGATCGTTTCGACTTTCCCATCCGAATACATCTTCGACCCGCGCACGCTGTCAGACGCGCATCGCGTCCTGCATAACGGAGGCAGGCTCATCGTCCTGCCCGCGGCGTGGCCCAGGAATCCGCTGCTTGGCTGGCTGTTCCGCATTACCGGCCAGTCCCCGGCTGAGGCGTTGGAAATAGTCAAAACGAAACTGAGGCAGCCCTTCGACGATGCAGGCTTCGAGGTGGAAGTGCAGACTTTTGATGTACAATCAGGCAGGTTGTTGATTGTCATCGCACATAAGTAAACTGATTCCCCAAGTGAGGGAAAATGTCATCCAGTGACTGGATCACACTGACTTTCTTCCTGTTCGTGATTGTGATCACGCTTGTGATTGGGATTGCCCAAAGAAAAAAACGGGAAGAAATGCTCACCCGCCAGGCGGAGAAACGCGGCGGTCAGGTAGCCAGGCCGGGTCTGTTTAGACGAACGAAATTGCTGCTGCCCTACCAGGGAGAAACCCTGCAGATCTATTCGATCCCCGGCAGCCGTGACCGTCCGCCAAGGACAGTGGCGCAAGTACAATGCGACTCGCCGCGCTTTCCAGAGATCAGGATTGCGCAGAACAACTTGTGGCGTAAATTTCAAGGGCTGTTGGGCAAGGAACGTATCCTGACAGGCGACGATGAATTCGACAGCAAGTTTGTGATGATAACCGAAGACCAATACTGGATCCTGCGGTTCCTGACAGACGACTTTAAAAAGGCATTGCTCCATTCGCCTTTCAGGTCCATGGACATCAATATCAAGCCACAGGATTTCCGCGTGACCGTCATGTCCATACCAAGATCCGACGAAGAGTACGACCTTTTTATTGACACAGTTTTATCAATCCTTCAAAAATGTTTCTAACCCATAGAGGTGCCCATGTTTAAAAAAATGCGCGAACCCGTAAACAGCCTGACCCATTGGGGCGGCGCGATCCTAGCGCTGGCCGGATTGGTGGCGCTGTTGATCGTCGGTTGGAGCAAGCCTGCCAAAGTGATCTCGCTGACCATCTACGGCGTGAGCCTGATCGCCATGTTCTCGGCCAGCGCCACCTATCACATGGTGCGCGTCAAGGACAAGGTGCTGGAGATCTTCCGCAAAATTGACCACTCGGCCATCTACCTGTTGATCGCCGGGACGTATACCCCCTTTTGCATCAATGCTTTTAGCGGTTTCTGGAAGTGGGGATTGTTGAGCATCATTTGGTCCCTGGCAGTGATCGGCATCGTAGTCAAGATCTTTGTCATCCGTGCGCCGCGCTGGCTGAACGCGGGTATTTACGTTGTCATGGGCTGGCTGTGCATCGCAGCCATCGGCCAAATGCTGGCAGTGCTGCCGGCCTGGGTGCTCACCTGGCTGCTGATCGGCGGCATCACTTACACGCTCGGCGCGGTGGTCTACATTACAAAAATTTTCAATTTCGTACCGGGTGTCTTTGGCTTTCACGAGGTCTGGCACATCTTTGTGCTGCTGGCTGCCATTGCGCATTTCATTGCCGTGCTAGGCGTAGCCATCCCACGCACCCCCAATTCACTTTTTTGATCTTCAAATAAATCGGTTAAGATCATCCCGCAGGTTTTTTGCGCACGCAGGCTCGAATTGCGGAACCCTTCGGCAAGCTCACCTGTGCCTGCCGTCTCGCACCGGCGTGCCGCCGTTGTTCGCGGCACGAACGGTGCGGCACTGCGCAGGCAGGACGGCGCCTACGGGACGTTCTGCAAAGGAGAAGCCATGCAAAACGGACATTGCCCCAAATGCAATTCGACCGAGATCTATCGCGGCACGCGCTCGCCCTTCCGCGCCGGGGAAGGGATGCTGCATCTCGAAGGCATCGCTCACAATACAGGCATCAACATCCTGCTGGATGCCTGCGTCTGCGCCCAGTGTGGGTACGTGGAAATGTATGTTACCGAACAAAGCAGACCGAAACTGGCGTCCCTGGTCGAGGACAAGAATAACTGGCAAAAGGTTGGATAGGCTTGCATTTCGCACCAGTCCATCCTCGTGCTTGCGTCTTTGTTGGCAGGCAGTAAGCACGATATCAACGCGAAAGGATGTACCTTGGAAGAATCTGAGGTGATCGCGAAAACAGATAATCTGCGCGTGAGGATCATGACCCTCGACCCGCGCGAAGTCGCCGGATGGCATTTTCACACCCAGGTAACGGATGACATTTTCTGTCTCACAGGAACTATTTCGGTGCGCCTTCGGAACCCCGCCGAAGAGGTTCGGTTAGCACCGGGTCAAAGATGTCAGATCAAAGAAGGCAGAATCCACCGGCTGGAAAATCTTGAGGAATTCCAGGTTTCTTATTTATTGGTGCAGGGAATTGGAAAATATGATTTCAATGTAGTGTAGTAAATCACGAAACTCCCCGAGCAGCCCCAAACATCAATATTCCATACTGATCGAATCCACAATCCCCACGATCACGGAAATGACGCAGGCATCCGGGTTCTTGAGCGCCTGGCGTGCACCGTTGCCTTCGCGGTTGACCAGCACTGTATCCCCGATCCCGGCCTGGGTGTTATCAAGGGCGATAAAATCCTCATCCAGCCCGGGCGTGTCACCTTCCAGCGTCAATGGCTGGACGACCAGCAGCCTGCGGCTCTTATAATGCGCATGGCTGATGGTGGTGACTACCGTCCCGACTACTTTTCCAATCATCATCTCTGCATACTCATGTGAATTGATTCAATCCACGCCGCAGCGTAAAATCATAACTGCCATCCGGCTGGACGACCAGTTCGTCCACGATTCCTACCAGGGCCAGGTCTATCGGCACGAACTTAACGTCTAGCATGGCCAGCGAGGCTTCGCGCGACCGCACCATCACACACAAGTCGCCAGGCCCGGCCTGCACCACGTCCGCCGCAACCTGCAACGCGCCGATCGGTTCCATCTTCTTGTTCAACGGCTGGACAACCAGCAGCTTCAACCCCTCCGTGCCGGTATATTTGATCGTGCAAATGGCGGCGCCGCGCACTCTGCCAAACAGCATGGCTTATTTCATTCCCGTGGCCTTGAGCACACGATGGATAATGGTATCCAGTAATTTCGCCTCCACCTGGTTTCCCAGGCGGGCAATTACCGCGGCGCGGATGCGGTTCTCGAGGCCGGACGCTTTGGGTTGAGTCCCCTGGGAGATGCCGGCAAAAGCCGGGGAAACGGGGGCAGCCTTCGGGGCGGCAGGAGCGGTTCGCGCATCCGAAAGATAAGGCCGCACCGGCGCACTGGGCGGGTTATCTGGCAAGTCTGTCAGCAAACTCAATCCCAGGCGTTTGGCTTTTTCGTAAGCCAACTCGGTCAGCGCCACATCCTGGTCCACCCGCAGCGATTTGGCCCCGCTCCTCACCAGGTCTTCGATATCCTTCTCGGTATAAAACTTCTTGGTCATTGTCAATGCTCACGACTTGCGGAAGACAACCTGCCCATCCACTTCCAGAGAATCGATGATGGACATGATGACGGCATCCACCGGCGTATCCTTGGTGACGTTGGTCTGGCGGGCCGACGAACCGGCCGCCGTCAGCACCAGGTCGCCGATGCCGGCGTCCACAGTGTCCACAGCTACGTATGGCTTGCCGAACGGATTGCCCGTCTCGTCGGTCTGGCGCAGAATAAGCAATTTGCGGCCAACCAGTTTCTCGTCCTTGATGGTGGATACGGTGGTGCCGATGACCTTTGCGATCAACATGATTGGCTCCTAATAGGATTTGGCTGACGGGGCCGCTTCTTTCCCCGCCGACGGCTGTTTGCTGGGCCCCTGGATGATCTTCACCCCGGCGCTGGCGCCGATGCGCGTGGCCCCGGCTTTGATCATGTTCTCGGCATCTTCATACGTTCGGACTCCGCCGGAGGCTTTCACGCCCATCTCCGGGCCGACCGCGCGCCGCATAAGCGCCACATCGTTGACCGTTGCTCCGCCTCCCGCGAAACCGGTGGAGGTCTTGACAAAGTCAGCCCCAGCTTCTCTCGCAAGCAGGCAGGCGATGGTCTTTTCCTCGTCGGTCAGCAGCACAGTTTCAAGGATGACCTTGACGAGCGCGCCGCGCGGGTGCGCGGTATTGACCACGCCGCGAATATCCCTGGCAACCAGTTCCAGGTCGCGGGCTTTCAAGGCGCCGATATTGATCACCATATCAATCTCGGTCGCGCCCTGCTCGATGGCTTTCTGCGTCTCGAAAGCTTTGACTTCATGAGCCGTAGCGCCCAGCGGGAAACCGATCACCGTACAAACTTTGACCGGCGACCCTTGCAGCAATTGCGAGCACAGGCTCACCCAGGTGGGGTTGACGCACACGGAGGCAAAGCCATATTTGCGGGCTTCAAAACAAAGCTGGGCGATCTCCTGCTGGGTGGCGTCGGGCTTGAGCAGGGTATGGTCAATGATCTTCGCCAGGTTCAGGTCCTGGGGGATGACACCCAGGGTCGAGGATAACCTTTCTGCTCCGGCGCTGACGACGCTGCCTGTGCGGTCAAAACAGGTGCGGACACAAAGCTGGTCCGCACAATCGTACTTGCACTGGCTGGCTTCGGGTTGACTGGCGCGTTCCTTTTCTTCTATCATCGCAGCCAGCACTTCATGCGTGATGATCTCGACCAGCTGTTCAACCATTTTTGGATCTGGATTCATGAAACACCTTTTTACTTCAAATATTGCTTTTCAATGGACCTGATCTTGTCCACGCGCGGCGCGTGCCGGCCGCCGCCAAACTCGGTTGTCAGCCAGGTCTTGACGATCTGCTTGGCCAGGTTCACGCCGATCAGGCCCGCGCCCAGGGTCAACACGTTGGTATCGTTGTGCTCCCGACTGTTGACCGCGGAGGAATAATCATACGCCATGCCCGCCCGCACACCGGGGACCTTGTTAGCAACAATACAGCTTCCGATCCCGGCCCCGTCAATGACGATGCCGCGCCAGGCTTGCCCTGATCCCACCAGCTTTGCCACCGCATGGGCAAAGTCGGGATAATCCACGGCTTCCTTGCTGTTCGTGCCCACGTCCTGTGCGCTGAAACCCAGGGCGACCAAATCTGCCTTGAGGATTTCCTTCAACTCAAAGCCGCCGTGGTCTGCGCCGATGGCGACCACCCGCTGGCCTTTCGCCTCGACGCGGGCAGGCACAGGAGCGACCGGGGCCTCTTCGCCGACGGAAGCCCCTCCCAACGTCCGTTGGAGCACGCGCTGAACAATTCGGTGGATTTCTACTTCGTCGAGGTTGCTGGTCATGGCTCTCTACTTGAGATCAGGAAAGCTGATTATCTTCCGGTTCAATCCATGCGTCAAGTGGCGGGATGGGCAGAGGTGGAACCTTTACGCAAACACAGGGCTGATTCGAGCGCTTCGTCATAGGTAATGGACTGAACTCTTGATCCTTTTTTCGCCAGTTTCAACCATACACCTGTTGACTGGCCGTTCTGCTCCTCCAACCAATCAGTCCAATCCTTTTGTTTCTCAAAAAGCATGACGGGCACGTCACTTGATTTTTCCATAGCCTGTAATCATCCTAAAGTTTTCGGTATTGTCAAAGTCTAATGTCTGATAACATTATACAGTGGCTGGGATTGATTGGCAGAAATGATCCATTGACAGCAGTATAATACCTGCCTGCCAAGAGAAGCAAAATGCGAAAACACCCGAATGAACGGAATGCCGGCATTCTGTGGGGATTGGTTTTACTTGCAGGTGTCATCGGGATCATATTTCGCATCTGGCCGCTCATCACAGGCATCCCTGAATTGGATGGTTTGCTCGCAGTCTGCATTGGTTTTTATATTTGTGCGCGTGCAGCCGCCAACTTTCTGAACCTTATTCTTTTTGAACTCGAAGGCCGCCACTGGATATCCCTGGTTCGATCTGATCTCTCATGGCTGGCGCTGAATTCATTGGTCATGTTCAGCGGACTGATGCTTGTCATCATCGGCATCTATAGATACTTTATCCGGGCTTTTTAAAATCTCACCAAATTAAAGATCCAAATTCCATTCAGGCATACGAACTTTATTCGAGTACAACATTTGACAAAAAGGAACCTTTCCGAATGATAACTTTAATCCAACCTCCCTCACCCGATGAATACGCCCCGTTCTATTCCGACTACATCCAACGCGCCCATGACAAAAACATATTGGAATTCCTCCCCGCCCAGATTGACGAGATCGGGTCCGCGCTTGGGCATTTATCCGACTCGCAGGCCCGCTTCCGGTTCGGACCGAAGGAATGGTCTATCAAGGAAGTCGTTGGCCATCTGAACGATGTGGAGCGCGTTTTCTCCTACCGCCTGCTGCGCATCTCGCGTAATGACCGGACGCCGCTGCCCGGGTTTGAACAGGAAGATTACGTCCGCGAAGCGGGATTTGACAACTACGCGCTCACAGACCTGATCCAGGAATTCGCATTCCTGCGCCGCGCCAATATCCTCGCCATCAGGAATATGCCTGAGCCGGCCGCCCTGCGCACCGGCATGGCCAGCAGCACCACCGTCAGCGCACGGGCGTTGATCTACATGCTGGCCGGGCACGTGGCTCATCACATGGCGAGCCTGTATGAGAAATATTTACCCCACTTAAAGTAAAATCGGCGCATGCGAAACTCGCGCAAACCACTCATTATCCTGCTTCTGCTCGCGGCGGCCTTTTATGCGCTTTTCATTGCGCGTACCGCCTTCGATGTAAAAGGCACTCCTTATTTCACCCTCGTGGATGACGCCATGGTGTCCATGCGCTATGCCCGCAACCTGGCAGGGGGGCACGGCCTGGCGTGGAACATCGGCCAGCCGCCCGTGGAAGGCTTCACCAATC
>JAKANW010000155.1 GCA_021823555.1 Chloroflexota bacterium | reverse complement strand
ACCGAGGAATACATTCACAGATTGCACGCCAGGCAGTTTTTCGATGGCATGTTGGACGTGCATGGTGCATTCGGCGCAGTCCATACCTTTGATGGGGACTTCTAAAGTTTGAAGGGTCATTTTTTCCTCAACATATTCTCAAGCCGCTTTTCCAAGCCAGCCGAAGACCAGGGCTGTGATCAATGCGCCGATGACGGCTCCCGCTACCAGTTGGGCAAGATCGTGCTTGCCCCGCCGCAGGCGCGCCCAAGCCACCAACGGCAAACTAATAAAAGCAGGCAGGGCGGGCAGTCCAAAGACAAAGACCAGCGCGGTGGAGAAACCGCCCACTCCCACCATGTGCATACTGATCTTCCAGAAACTGGAGATGGAGAACACGACGACGGCTAGGCAGAAGTAGGCCAGAACGATGAGGCGCAGAAGATCCGGGCCGTTCCAAAAGACCAAAACCGCCAGGCTGAGCAGGTCGCTGCCGAGGCTGATAAGGATAAAGCGCGGGCGCTCCTCGCGGCGGGTCATTTCCAGGTCGCTGACCCAGCCGCGCTTGCGTCCCACCAGCAGGTAAGCCAAAGGAATGCCCGTCACGATGAGGAGAGTCAGCGCGGCCCACAGCAGGCCGAGGCTTCCAGACTCGATCCAGCCAAAAGCCAGGAAGATCGGCAGGGAGAGAATGGAACTATCGAAGAAGACGGAAATCCAGCGCGCCAGTTGGTCGGTCATATCAGGACCTCTTTCGGCCTTCCGTCCGAGGGACGTTATAACGCGTGCATTCGTAAACGCCTTTGGCGACATCGGCGAGAAGTTGATCGGCGAGCGTCAGCAATTGACCGACGCGCTTATCGCTCAATTCATAGTAAACGAATCGTCCCTGCTGTTCGGCGGTGACCAGTCCGCAATCGCGCAAACACGCGAGATGATTGGAAACATTCGATTGAGACAAGCCAGTGGTTTCCACGATCTCACTCACGGTCATCGCGCCATCACGCAACGATTCCAAGATGGAAAGACGCGATGAGTCCGAAAAGCCGCGAAAGAGTTTGGCTTGAATTTCGATGGATTTGGGATTGGCGGTAAGCAACATACTATTCTCCATGAATCATCATATCAGCATATAGTGATATTTTATTCGGAAAATGAAAACTGTCAAGCCTCGCGTTGGCGGTACTCAAATATGCTTACTGGGGGGGCGGGCGAAATGACGCTCGGTACCTTTGCGTAAAGATGGCTTTGGCGCTATTGTTGATGTGATGTCAAATTTAGCGCTCAAGCCCGGCATGATCGCTGGGCCGACTTTGCCAAAACGCTGCGTTGCCCGTCTCGCGCTGGACATCAGTACAATCCCATGCGCCATTTTGCTTATTCGTCCGATCAGCAAAATGGCGCTGTCGTTTTATCGCTCGGAGCAATATCATCAAGCGAAAGAATCACCGGCCCGTTATCTCCCCTCGATTCAAACAAACGAAGATATGCAAAGAAAGATATTGAAGCGCATTCTCAACTTTTTGTTGGTCATCGGCTGTGTTAAGAAGGAAATATGGGATCACCGGCGACGAAATTGTTCTGAAACCACTCACCAGACAATACCTAGAGAACCTGCAAGGTTCGCTGAAAGGTTCAGGCGCGCTCAAGGTGTTGATGGAAGAGAGACAAAAAGACAAGGCAAAGGGGAAATAAGCAATGGCTCTAAATATCCTGGATTCCTTCGCTCTTATCGCCTTTCTGAAAGATGAGCCGGGTGCGCGCATGATCGAAGACCTCATCATGCAAGCCCAGAACGGTGAGACGGATTTGGCGATTTGTGTCGTGAATCTGGGGGAGGTGTGGTATTCCATCGCCCGCGCAAAATCGGCAGAGATTGCAGAACGTTTCGTCCAGCAAATTCAAGGCCTGCCGATTGATGTCGTGGATGCAGACTGGATGCTGGCACGGCAAGCCGCAGTGTATAAAGCAAGAGGTAATATTTCCTACGCAGACTGCTACGCGGCGGCGTTGGCGAAACTCCGAAAAGGGGAGGTGGTGACGGGGAACAGGGAATTTGAAGCCCTGAAGGATGAAGTGAAGATAGCCTGGATCAAATAAGAGAGTGAGGGTAGTTTGCCCTCACTCTGTAAATTCGCTACTGACGGCGCGATGCTTGTGGCGCCGCGCCTGTTGAAAAATCTGTCGCCGGATTGAAGCATCGGCAAAATGGAATAATAAACCGCCAGTGCGATGGCGGCTATTAATGCGAGCACTATGGCGGGTATGGCTACCTTGGCCATGTCAGCTCTCCCATTTCTTTAAGTTGTTCTTCGGCGATGATGCGCATTTCATCCAGTAGTTCATGCTGAATGTACGGCATATCATCGAGTGTCAGACCACATGTCCAACCGACGATATGTTTCAAGGGCATGGGGACTTCTTCGGGATTGAGGGTGAGTTTGACGAGATTGATGGTGTCCTTTGTTACCTCGTTCTGAAAAATAGCGATGAGGAAGTGACCAAGGACCTGTTCCTGCTGGGCCGATAGGCTCATGACTGCTCCTCCATGTTTTCCTTGCAGACAATGCGGAGTTCATCCAGCATTTCGCGATGAAAGTCTTCCGGGCGCAACCCGCGCATATATTTTGCCATGTGACTATACGGCGAGGAAAGTTGTTCTGCGATGGCTTCGATGGCAGCCCGGGTTTCTGGTTTGATGTTCATCTCCACAATTTGGAAAAGCCAGTCTTTGACCAGTTGTTCCTGTCCAGGTATCATTGCGTCTCCTGTTTCGATGCAAGCATACCTGTCAGGACGCTCCTCGTCAAGCGGTATTCCCGCGATCGTAACCATTTCTACTCCTTATTGGTGTTTGTTTGCGTGTCACATGCCTCGTGTGCGATTTATTGGGATGCAAGAATGCGTCCGTCCTGAAGATCATGCAGAGGCGGCGTAGTCTGATACAAAAGAGGACCCTCAACTGTCGGGGCACTTTGTATGGCGCGGTTACTATAAGACCCTAAGGACAAAACCTTAGGGTCTTTTTGGGAGCCTGATGGGTTTCGAACCCACAACATCCACATCCACAGTGTGGCGCTCTGCCGTTGAGCTACAGGCTCCATAATTCGAGCGGGCGAGATTATAACATCAGGAGGAAGCGCTCGCAAGGATTTTTTGGATGACCTGCGCCAGCGCTTCTTTCTGAACCGTTTGCTGGTCGCCGCTTAACAGGTCTTTCACGGCAGCCTGGCCTTTCTCCGCTTCATCCGGTCCCACAGTGACAGCCACGCGGATACCCATCTTGTCGGCATATTTAAATTGCTTCTGCAATTTGGCCGGTTCAGGATAGACCATTGTGTTCAGCCCGGCTTTGCGTAACTCCGCGGCCAGGGAGTAGGACTGGAGCCACAGGCTTTGATCAAAAATAGTCACCATCACCTGGGCCGGGCTGGGCGCAAACTGGGGGATAAGATCGTTCTCCTGCAGGATAATGCCAATCACCATGTCACCCATGGCGAAGCCGGTAGCCGGCAAGGGATTGCCACCCACGTCAGCCAGCAGGTTATCGTAGCGGCCACCGCCCAGGATGGCGCGCCGCAGCGAGCCGCTCTGGTCGAATGCTTCAAAGACGGTGCTGGTATAGTAGAGCAGCCCGCGCATGATGTTCGGGTCAAACTTGACATACTCGTTCACACCCAGGGCTTCCAGCGCGGCGAACACGCGCACAAGCTCTTCGCTTTGCTTCCACAACCCGAAATCACCAAGCAGGGATTTCAAGCCATCCAACTGCGCCTGCGAGAGTCCCAGGTCCAGGGCATTCGCATCCCATTGAGCGGCGTTCATCTTCGAGCGGCGATCCACCAGCCCGGAGACATCCAGGCGTTTGCCGGGTTCGATACCAAGTGCATCGAAGCGTTCATCCATCAGGCGGCGATTATTCACATAAATGGTAGCCTGCTCGGGGCTGAGTCCGACCGAGCGCAAAAAGGTGGCCGCGACCGCGATCAGTTCGGCATCCGCCTCCGGCGAGTCGACGCCCAACATGTCAATATTCCACTGAAAGAACTCGCGGCTGCGTCCCTTCTGCGGCTGCTCGTAACGCCAGAATGGGCCAAAGGACCACCAACGCAAAGGGAAAGTCAACTCTCCCTGTTTGGCCGCGACCATACGCGCCAGCGAAGGAGTCAGCTCGGGACGAAGGGCAACCTGCGCCCCACCGCGGTCGGTGAAAACGAAGGACTGCTTCTTGACCAATTCTTCGCCCGATTTGGCGGCGTACAGTTCAAGGGTTTCAAGGAAGGGACCATCATATTCCTGATAACCAAAGGCACGCGCAGCCGCACCGGCTTTTTCATAAATATAGTTGCGCAGCGCCATGTTTTCCGGGTAGAATTCGCGCGCGCCTTTAACGGTTTGGATGGTGGGTTTCATGGGTACTCCGTGCAGAAAACTGACCCGCATTGTAGCATATTTCGCAGAAGCCGATTGTATGACAAACTGCTAAAACAATTAGGACAGAACGCACTAGCCTTTATTTGTGAAAAATAGTACAAACTAAATAGAAACACCACAAGGAGAAAATTAAATGGTCTTGCCAGATGAACTGATCACCGAGTTACAGAAAGTGCCCTGGTTTCGCGGCCTGGATGAGCGGCACACAAAGACCATCGCCCAAATCACACACCTGCGGCGCGTAAAGGCAGGCGAGATTCTCTTCCATGAAGGCGACAAAGAGGATTACGTTTACGTTGTCCTGGAAGGGCGCATTGCTCTGGATATTTCTGTGCCGCCGCGCGGAAAAGTACGCTTATACACCGCAGAAAAATGGGAGGTCTTCGGGTGGTCCAGCGTCACACCCAACGTACACCAGCGCACTGCCGGAGCCAGTGCCGTGACCGATGGAATGGTCGCGGCGGTGGACGCGGCAAAACTACGGGAAGCCTGCGAACAGGATCACGACCTGGGATACGTTGTGATGCGCAGACTGGCTAACATCGTTGCCAGCCGGCTGATGGTCACCCGCCTGCAATTACTGGACATGTTCGGCGAACCGGAGTCGACCCATGATAAATGAACATCGCCCCGAAATTGGAAGCACGATCGCTATTCAAAAATCAACCTTCGATTTGCTGTTGAAAGAACTCAAGGCGCAAGGGTATGAAACCGTTGGCCCGCGCGTAGAGAACGAAACCCTGGTCTATGCACTGATCAGTACGCTGGACGACCTGCCGCGCGGCTACATCACCGAACAGGAAGCGGGACATTTTCGCCTGACTCATACCGGCCACCCGCGCTACTTTGACATTATCCCCGGCGCGCACTCGTGGAAGCAATTCCTGTTCCCTTCACGCAGCGAGTTGTTCACCCTGCACAAGACCGACACAGGCTGGCAGGACAATTCCCAACCAACCAAGACTCCCACGTATGCCTTCATCGGTGTGCGCGGCTGTGAATTGGCCGCCATCCAAATCCAGGATAACATCTTCATCCGTCCCGACTTCAGCGACCCGAACTATCGCGCCCGGCGGGAACGAGCGTTCATCCTGACCGCCAATTGCCTGCACCCGGCCGGGACCTGTTTCTGCGCCTCCATGGGAACGGGGCCGCGCGTCAATGCTGGCTTCGACTTGAATCTGACTGAATTAGATGATGTCTTCCTGCTGGAGATCGGTTCTGAGTTGGGGCGGAGCTTGATGGGAGGCTTGCCGTTCGAGGCTGCCAGCGCTTTCCTGCAAAATACGGCCCAGCGCGGACTGGAACGCGCTTCCCAACAAATGGGACGCAAACTCGACACCAGCGACCTGCCCGAACTCATGCTGAACAATCTCGATCACAAACACTGGCGCGAGATCGGCGAGCGTTGCCTCTCGTGCGCCAACTGCACCCAGGTATGCCCAACCTGCTTCTGTTGGGACGCTCTCGACAGCCTGAGCCTGGATGGAAACGAGACCCAGCGCGAGCGCGTCTGGGATTCGTGTTTCAATCCGGGCCACTCCTACCAGGCAGGCGGCAATACCCGCAACACGATCCATTCCCGTTACCGTCAATGGCTCACGCACAAACTGGGAAGCTGGAAGAAACAGTTTGGCGTACTGGGCTGCGTAGGCTGCGGACGCTGTATCACCTGGTGCCCGGCTCGCATTGACCTTATCGTTGAAGTCGCCGCGCTGCGCGAGGAGAGAAAATAATGAACGCCCTCACCACAACCTACACCACCGCTTCGCACACCGACCGGTTACTGGAACCAGTATGGGCAGAGATTACTGCCATCACACCCGAAACGGAAGGCGTCTCCACTTATTGGTTGAAATTCACCGATCCTGCCGTGCAGGTAGCTTACTCCTTCAAACCCGGACAGTTCAACATGATCTACCTGCCCGGCTTTGGAGAGGCTGCCATTTCCATTAGCTCAGATTCCGAAGACCGCTCAACGGCGGGCCACACGATCCGCTTCGTCGGCAATGTGACGCGCGCCGTCAGCCGCCTCAAGGTTGGCGATGTAATCGGAATCCGCGGTCCCTTTGGTACAGCGTGGCCGATGCAGGAAATCGCGGGCCGCGACATCATCATCGCCGCCGGCGGTATTGGCCTTGCCCCCCTGCGCCCGCCCCTCTACTACATCATGAATCATCGTGAGGAGTTCGGCAAAGTGTACCTGCTCTACGGGGCGCGCACGCCGCGCGACCTGCTTTATTCAACAGAATACAAACAATGGGAACAGGCTGGCATCGAGGTGCGCATCACTGTGGACCGCGCCGATGAAGAATGGCAGGGACAGGTCGGCGTGGTGCCGATGCTGTTCTACCGCTTTCGCATGGATGCGCCCAACAGCGTGGTGCTGGCTTGCGGCCCGGAAGTCATGATCCGCTTTGTTGTTTACGAGGGGTTGGCCCGCCGCGTTCCCGCAGAGAACATT
>JAKANW010000154.1 GCA_021823555.1 Chloroflexota bacterium | reverse complement strand
TCCATCAGTCGTATATTCTTTAGCAACAACAAGATTGGATAACCCTTCTTCCCGCGCGGCTTGCTCCGTGATGGGACCAATGCAAGCGAACAGCGGATTGTTCGGCAGGTTCAACGGGTCGAGTCCATTTTGGCGCAGAACAGCGACAAAATTTTCAACTGTGGAAGCACTGGTAAAAGTGACAACATCCACGCCAGATTTCAAAGCGTCGAGTCCATCCATGTCAACTTTTGCAGGGAGAGTTTGATATGCCACGATCTCATGCGCGATTCCGCCCGCTTTGGCGATTGCTTCGGGTAATTCCTTGTGGGCGATTTCTGCGCGGGGAAGCAGGACCCATTTTCCACGTAAATCACCCAGCCCAGGCAAAATAGACTCAGCCACATATTCTTCAGGGACGAAATCAGGAGTCACGCCGCGCGCCTGCAACGTTTCGGCGGTCTTCGGCCCAATCGCGGCAACCCTCACCCCAACCCCTCTCCCAATTTTGGGAGAGGGGCGAGGGGTGAGGGAAAATACCACCTCCACCGCATTGACCGAGGTGAACACCACCCACGCGTAGCGATCCAATTTCTCCAGCGCTTGATCGAGCGCCGCATTATTTTCAATCGGACGAATTTCAATCACAGGGAAAAAGATTGGCTCGAAGCCTGCGGAACGCAATCTTTCAGCGAAGTCATCGGCTTGGGCGCGCGGACGGGTGATCAGTATTTTCATAGTAACCAGTATCCAGTCATTAGTGAACAGTGATCGGTTTCAAGATTTCGCTCGCGCCTCGTTGAATGGCCTGTTGGGCAAGCTCGTTTCCAAGTTGGAGCGCGTCTGTGCCTTGCCCTGTGACTTTGACGGTCTTCTTTCCATCTTCCGAAATCACCAACCCCGTCAAACTGATCACTGATGACTGTTCACTGATGACTGCATAAGCAGCCACAGGCACGGAACATCCGCCGCCGAGTCCGCTCAGGAAGGCGCGTTCGGCAGCGACCGCTTTTCGCGTGGATTCATCTTCCAGCGCGGCGAGCAGGCTGAGGGTAGTCTGATCGTCGGCGCGGCATTGGACGGCCAGCGCGCCCTGTCCAGGCGCAGGCAGCATTACATCGAGTGGAAGCCATTCTGTCACGTGATGATCCAATCCCAAACGGGTCAATCCCGCGCCTGCGAGAATAATGGCATCGTACTGACCATCCAACGCTTTACGAACGCGCGTGTCCACGTTGCCGCGCAACGACTCGGTGTGAAGGTCCGGGCGCAGGGAAAGCAACTGGGCCGCGCGGCGCAGGCTCGAGGTCCCGACAGAGGCGTTTGTGGGCAAAGTCGAAAGTGTATAGCCGCGGGCAGAGATCAAGGCGTCGCGCACTTCCGCGCGGGCGGGGATACATCCAATCGTTAATCCAAAGGGATTTTCAACGGGCAAATCCTTGAGGGAATGAACCGCGCAATGCACATCGCCATTCAATAATTCACTTTCGAGTTCCTGCGTAAAGAGTCCCTTGCCGCCGATTTCGGGCAAAGGTTTATCCAGAACTTTGTCGCCTTGCGTAGTGATGATTTTTTCTTCGCAAATCAAATCGGGGTGAACGTTTTGAAGCGCGCGGATTACCCACTGGGTTTGCCAGCGGGCGAGGGCAGAAGGTCTTGTCGCAAAAATCAATTTCATGTCCGCCTCTGCTTATCAATCAGCCGCAGTGGGGATTGGACAGGCCTCGCCCGACAAAGTACACAATCTGCTTTCGGGCTTCAAGCCAAACAAGGTGCGGGCCACGGTGGCATATTCAGGCGCATGCGGGCAGGCAGCTTCGGCGCGCAGGCGGCGGACAGGAGCGTCCAAAAGTTTGTTGACCAGCGCTTCGGTCAGGGCCTCGATGCGGATACGCTCGGCGTCGGTCAGGTCTGGCATACGGCGCAAGGTCTTTTCCAGTTCGGCTTGTCGGATGCTTTCGGCTTGCTGGCGCATGTCAACAATGAGCGGCAACATCTCCAGCGATTTCAGATATTCGGCAAATTGCGAGAGTTCCTCTTCGAGTATGGCTTTGACCTGCGGCACCTCGGCCACGCGCTCAGCCAGTGAATGTTCGAGTTGAGCGTTCAGCGTGTCCATGTCGTAAAGGCGCACACCGTGAATATCGGCGGCGGCAGGATCAATGTCGCGCGGCACGGCGATGTCAATCAGCGCCAGCGGGCGATGCGGGCGGGTGCGCATGGCCTGCTGCACCATCTGTGTATCCACGAGCGTGTGCGGCGCGCCCGTGGACGCGATCAGGATGTCGGCATCGCACAGGGCTTTCTGGAGAAATTCGAAAGTGGCGGATTCTGCGCCCCAGCGTTTTGCCATTTCGCGGGCGCGTTCCAGCGTTCGGTTGATCACCCGGATCTTTCCGACCCCGCGCTTGCGCAGCGCTTCGACGGTCAGCTCCGCCATTTCGCCCGCGCCCAGGATGACGACCTGCGCCTTGGCGATGGGATGGACGACTCGTTCCGCCAGCGAGGCGGCCAGCGACGAAACCGAGGCCGGGTTGCGGCTGATGCCCGTCTCTGTGCGGGCGCGTTTGCCTGCATGGATGGCAGATTGGAACAGACGATTGAGCAGGGGACCCGCCGCGTTTTGTCCGCGCGAAAGTTCGAGCGCGCGTGTGACCTGTCCCAGGATTTGCGGTTCACCCACTACGAGCGAGTCGAGTCCTGCCGAGACTTCAAACAGATGGCGGACAACTTCCATGTCCATAAAGCGATAGGTATGCGTGTGGAAATGTTCCGCCTTCACGCCGCTCACTTCCGACAAAAAAGCCTCCAACTCGGCAAAAGCCAATTTGCTGGAGGCGGCATATAGTTCGATGCGGTTACAGGTGGAGATGATGATAAGTTCAGCGATGGATGTGGATATATGTCCACAAGAGAGGCGAGCTAACGCGGAACGAATCCCATTTTCATCTAGCGAAAATTGTTCGCGAAGTTTGAGGGGAGCAGTGGTGTGATTGAGTCCAAGACAAAGGGTGTGCATTGATGAGCAACCAATTGATGCAAAGTATGACGTCTAACCGGCTGCAAATATAAGCACCTTATAGAAATAAATACATATAGATTTCTATAGATTTGGATTAGCGTTGGTTAATAATTTCACTTGTACGATTAAGTGAATGTTAATGCGAAGCAGGAGCCAGCAGTTAATGAGAATAATGTCATGGTTATCTCATGACATTATTCCGGTCATCGCGAATTACTTTTTATGTGAAGGACTTGGGAAAGAACGTCCCGCAGGTTCGATTGGGCGAATTTGACCGTCCTTTCAAACCCTTCGGCAGGCTCAGGGCAACGCCTGCGGGACGGTTTCAAATGAAATGGAACATCCCCAGCGCCTCCACCACCTTTCGAGTGGACAGCCTTCGAGGGGTAATTGCCACGTTGAGGATCATTCCCACGATAACGAAAAGCGCCCCCGGTTGTCCGGGGGCGTTGTCGAGAGGATGAGACTACTTGCCAGCAGGGGCAACAGCTTCAGGCGCTTCCACGCCGGTATCCGCGCCGCTTTGGTCACCGACTTGTTCTTCAACGTTCACATTGTCGGTATCCGTAGCGCTGACAGTTTCCTGCCCGCCCGTACCTGCGGCTTCCACACCGGTGTCGGGTGCGTTCTGGTCGCCGCATTGCAAATCCACGTTATCGGTGTCGGTGGCAGATTGGACTTCCGTGCCATCGGCTTGATCCTGCGAGCAACTCTGCGCCTGAAGGGAAGTTTGTGTGACAGGAGCCGCACTGCTTTTGGCAAAAGCCTTCATGCTGATGGCGCCCATCGCGCCCACAACCAGCAGGGCAATTGCCGCGAGAGCAAAAAATCGGTTGAGTTTCATGGTTCATCTCCTTTTCTGATTCGACGCACTGTGCGCCGTTCGATGTTGATCATAGCGGGCGGAGATGAAGTCGTCATGAAGTGAAATTACAGAGCCGGCAGTGTCACTGAAAAGGTTGTCCCCACTCCCAGTTCACTCTTCACCGTAATATCTCCCCCCTGTGCGCGCACAATTTGCAGGGCAATTGCCAGTCCCAATCCCGTGCCCGCCTGCGTGCGCGAAGCATCCGCGCGATAAAAACGATCAAAGATGTGATCGAGATGTTCAGGCGCGATCCCTTTGCCTGTATCGGTCACGTTAACTCGGATGATATTCGACTCGATTTGTGCGGACACCATAACCTTGCCCGACTCGCTGAACTTGATGGCATTATCCACTAAATTGACAAAGAGCCGGATCAGACCGTCCCGATCACTGCTGACCGTTAAATTCGGCTGGACGCGGCATTCCAAAGTGAGTCCCTTCGCCTCTGCCAGCGGGGTCAGCGATTCTGCGACATCTTCCAGCAAAGCCGACAAATCCACGCGCTCTTTTTGCAATGGGACGGGTTGTTCACCGCGCGCCAGCCTGAGCAAATCTTCTGTCAACGAACGCAGGCGATTGGTCTCCTCCCCCAAATCATCGAGGGCCTCCTCGTATTCTGTGGTTGTCCGTTTCTGCGAACGCATCACACCGATGATGGTCTGCATGGCGGCCAGCGGCGTGCGAAGTTCATGCGAGGCGTCCGAGGTGAACTGTCGTTCGCGGCGAAACGAATCGTCGAGCCGCGCCAGCATATCGTCAAAGGTGGAGGCGAGCCGTCCCAGTTCGTCGCCATTGTCGGGCAGGTTGAGGCGGGCAGATAGATCCTGTGCAGAGATTCGGCGCGCGGTATTGGTGATTTCATCCACAGGCTTGAGCGCGCGTCCTGCCAGAAAATATCCACCCAGCGCGGCGAGCAGGGTCAAAAACGGGATTCCCAGCAGAAGGGAGAGTTGCAATCGTTCCAATGTTTGTTGGGTATTCTCAAGACTTTGCGCGGTCTGAACATATCCCGCGATCTGGTTGCCGTTCATCACGGGCAGAATGTAGACGCGGGAATCGGGTTCTCCCTGGGTGTTGGTTGTTGTAAAGAAGGAAGCTTGTTTTCCAAGATGGATGGATGCTAAGGATGTATTCCAATTTGCGCCAAAGCCGCCAAGCAAAACGCCGTTTGCATCGAGAAAGCGCACGGTGAATCCGCGCGCCCGCAGAGCCTCCATATCGCTGTTGTTTTCGGGAAGGTTATCGGCCAAAATGATGCGGCCATTGTCCACGTTGAGCGTTCCCATGGACTGGGTGGCGCTCAAACGCAAGGCGTCATCCACTGCCGCATGGAGGTTGCGCGACATGCTGGCGTAGACATAGACACCAAAAAGCAAAAGGGAGGCCAGCAGGAAACCACCGACCCATAATCCAAAGCGAAAGCGCAGGGAATTAATTTTCATCTTCCTCGATGGAAAGGCGGTAGCCTATGCCGCGCAGGGTATGGATGAGTTTTGGCTCGAATGGATCGTCCGCTTTACGGCGCAGATTGCGGATGTAGACATCCACCACATTGGATTGGTTATAGGAGTCGTAGTTCCATACATGTTCAGCGATCATGGTGCGCGTGAGCACGCGGCCTGTATTGCGAAGCAGGTATTCCAGAATGGAAAACTCTTTGGCGGGCAGGTCAATCACTTTGCCGCCGCGCGTGACCCGATGTGCAGATGGATCAAGCGTGAGATCAGCCAGGGTTAGCACAGGCGATTTGGGCGCTTCGTTTGCGCGGCGCGCCAGTGCGCGGACGCGCGCCAACAATTCCTTCATCGCAAACGGCTTGACCAGATAGTCGTCCGCGCCGGCATCCAGACCGGTGACGCGGTCGTCCACTGTGTCGCGGGCAGTGAGCATGAGAATCGGGGTACGGTTCTTCTCGGCGCGCAATTCGCGGCAAACGGTAAGCCCATCCACTTTGGGGATCAGGATGTCGAGGATGATCAGATCGTAGGCAGTGGCAACCGCCCAATCCAGCGCATCGCGGCCTGTGTACACCGCATCCACCGCGTAGCCAGCTTCTTCCAATCCGCGTTTGACATAGGTAGAAATTTTGAGTTCATCTTCAACGAGCAAGATTCGCATGATGACATTGTACACTTCAAAAGTGAAGTCAAAATGAAGCAGGCTTTTCAGGGAGGGAGATACGGCAATTTTGGCGGTTTACCTTCCTGTTTTCTCTGTCAAATTTCGGTAAAGTTCCCTGGTGCTTGGCAAAGGCTCCATGTCCAATTCCTTGGCGAGGATGTGCCTTAAAGTTTGATATTGCTGGGCTAAACCGGCGCGGTCTTCCATCGCGGCGTGAGCGCGCATGGCATGGCAATACAGATCTTCATTCAAGGGATCGAGTGGAATTGCGCGTTCGATATAACTTAACGCCAGCTTTGGAGATTGATTGGCAAGATGATACTTGCTCAAGCCCTGCAGGGCGCTGAGATACGATTGAAGCAGCCTTCGTCGCTCAGGGAAGACCCATTCATAATAAAGATTTGACAGATATTCACCCTCGTACAATTGCACAGCGCTCTCATACCATTCAGCGGAGGCCGCACCGCGCTTCGCCGCGTGCGCCTTTGCCAATGCAGAGTCGAACTCATCCACATCAATTTTGAAGCGCGCGGAGTCCAGCCAGTATTCACCGACTTCCACCAGAATAAAACGCGGATTGTCATTACCGCTTCGCAAGGCATTGCGCAAACGCGAAAGCGCTGTATGGAATGCCGTACGACTCGTGTTTGCCTTATCACCCCAAATCGCATCGAAGACTTTCTCCGCAGGGGTGCGTTCGCCGCGCATCGTAACAAAATATGCCAGCAAATCGCGCGCCTTTGCTGAAACCCAACGTTCCTGTGAAATTTCTTCTCCATTCACCAGCACGCGAAACGCTCCCAGGCACTGGACGATAATCGAATGACTCTCTGTGATCCTTTCGATTGTTTGCTTCTCTGGAAGATTTTCAAGGACTTTATCCAAAAAAGGACGGTGCTCGAC
>JAKANW010000153.1 GCA_021823555.1 Chloroflexota bacterium | reverse complement strand
CGGCATGAGTGTGACCGGGTTGGATCACCAGGATCACCTCGTCCACCTTGGAGGACAGCACCTGCGCGTCAGCCACTAGTGTGGGCGGGCTGTCGAGCACGATCACGTCGGCATCACGCTCAGCCTCGGCCAGAAGGGCATCCATGCGCGCAGAGGCGAGCAATTCCGCCGGGTTGGGAGGCAGGGCCCCGCTGGTGATCACGAAGAGGTTTTCGTGCTCCTCCGATTTCTGCGCCACAGCGCTCATCGGCAGGGTGGTGCGGAAGAGGTCACTCAAACCAAATTGGTTGGGGAGGCGCAGGAAACGATGGACCTTGGGACGCCGCAGGTCGGCATCAATCAGGAACACTTTCTTCCCGCCCTGGGCGATGATAGCCGCCAGGTTGGTGGAGATGGTGCTCTTCCCCTCGTTCGGCCCCGCGCTGGTGACCACGATACGGCGGATGGGCTTATCCACGCCCGTGAATTCAAGGTTGGCGCGCAACGAGCGGAACGCCTCCGACACCGGGGAACGCGGCTGGCGCGTCACGTAGAGACTCTCGTCACTGCCTTTTTTCCCATATTGGATTTGAGCGATGTAGCCGATGACAGGCAGGTTCAAAACACGCTCCACATCATCCATAGTTTTAAGCGTGATGTCGAGATATTCCACCAGGAAGGCAATCCCCGCCGCCAACGCCAAACCAAGGGCCGCGGCCAGCATGGTGGTCTGTTCGGGTTGAGGGCGAATTGGTTTCGAAGGGGCGATGGCCGGTTCCACCTGGCGCACATTGGGAGTGTTTTGAGCGCGCGCCAGCCTCACTGCCTCGAGGCTATTCAACAAGTTGACGTAGATCTGCTGGTAGAGCGCAAGAGTGGTGCGCAATTGCTCCAGCCGCGTCGAAGTGGCGTCGGCGCTTTCCACAGGTTTGCCAAGCACCACCAGGTTGGTGTACACCTGTTGGTAGAGGGCCAGCACCGGCTTGATTTGCTCGAGTGTGGCTTCCTTATCGGCGATCTCCGCTTTGCGCTCGACCGTCTGCGGTTTTTTCTTCAGGTCGGCGACCTGGACCTCCAGGTCGTTGATTTGGGTTTGCAAGGTGTCAATCTGCGCCTGCACCTGATTGAGTTGATCGGCCACCGTGGCGCTGGAAATCTCATTGATCTGGGTTTGCAGGGTCGAGATCTGGGAAAGGACCTGGTCAATCTGTTCCTGCAAATTCTGTTCCGCCGTCACATAACGGACCGATTGGAGTTCCTCGTTTTTCTCGATCAGCACGGTCACCAAAATATTGGCGATATCCGCCGCATGTTGCGGATTGTTATCCTCCACGGTCAGCACCACGAATTGCGTATCATCCACCTGGCTTGCCTTGGCCTGCCCACCCCCCACAGGGTACCCAAGTTCGGTTGAAGCGGCTTCAAGAACGGAATCGGTGGTCAACAGTTGGATGTAGGTCTGCACCAACTGCTGGCTGTCGAGATAGGCTGCGTAATCAAAATTCGATTGGGCGGAACGCAGAATAACAAAGCGCGTGCTGGCGCGATAGACTGGAGTTTGATAGGCGGTGCTGAAATACCCGGCAACCGCGCCCACAACCAGGCCCAGAATCCCAAGCCATAGCCAGCGGCGAACGAGCGCAAAATAACGTCTTAATTCCATGAAAAATAATTCTCCACATACAAAACAAAAACACGTCTTTGGAACGCGGTTGCAATTATACCGTGAGAATGTCACATTCGGCCAAAGTCCCGAATGCCACGTCTTATTGGCGCTCCCTTCCCGCTCCTAATCTCCCCGCCGGATCACCTGCCCAACTGCCCGCGCCAAGCGCAGGAAGTACAAAAAAGGCCAGAATCCAAGCGGAGGCGGCCCGTACCGCCCTTTTAAATAATCGGGGCCGGGGAATATATCCTGAAAAACGAGCAAGGGGCGCCGCTTCCAATCGTGGAAGGTGAGCCAGCGTAAGAGAAGTTCGTTACCAGGCAGGGCGCGCGCATGGCTAAGCCAGAAATCCACCAGGCGCTCACGGCGGGAGGCGATGGGGCGGCGGAACGCTTCCACGGCGGAATCCGGAACGAGGTCCGGCCAGAGGCGGGTGAGACGCTCGAGTCCGCGCCGGACGGGGATGAGGAGCCTCCATTGCGAGGCGCGTCGGGCCGCCGTTTCCCAGTCCGGCCCCGCCGCGTTGTGAATCAACCAGGCCAGTTCAAAGGAGCGGAAGAGAGCGTCATCGAAGCGGTGATGCAACGCAATGTGACCACAGGCATAGAGAATGGCATCCTCCCGCGAAAGTTCGAGGACGGGCACATCTGCCACGTTCAACGGACGCGCCCGTTCAAAGAGCGCGTCCACATCCACCTGCGTTGGATCGTAGGACGGGGTGTGAAACAGCCCCCAATGCAGGCCGATGGAAAACGGGTCGCCCTGGCCGATGGGATCGTTGGAAAAGAAAAACCGCTCCCCGTTATGGAAGCGATGATCATAGCCCGGCCAAACCACAAGATGCAAGGCGCACCCCAGCGAGCGCAAAATAGCCTCGGCTCTGTCCACATCGCGCGGGCGGACGAGGAGATCCACATCCTCGCAGAGGCGCTGGCTGGCGTCGCCATTGTAGAGCGTGGAGATGAACGCCCAACCCTTGAGCACGATCACCTCCACGCCCCCCGACCGCAACGCCATCAACGCAGAATGGACGCGCGCGCGCGACTTCCCGCCGTGAGCCATCCAGCGATAACGCTCGCTGCGCAATGACTCCTGAAATTCCCGCGGCCAGGATTCGGAATGGGATTTACCCAGCGCGTGGAAAAAACCCGCCAGCCGGTGCCGGTCGAGCAGGGCAAGCAACCGCTTCCAATCCAGACCTCGAGGCGGGTGAGGCCATGGACGGTTTGAGTCCAGCCCATGGGCGAGGCAGGCAAGCAGGTAACCCGTTTCAGGGTCCGCCCGGAGCCGCATGGAGGAGTTGGAAGATGAAGCGGTCATCGTTCACGCGGAAGCGGCAAGACGGCTTTGGACTGTCCCCAAAATATCGTTCAGAAAAACAAGACGCACGCCGGGAATCTCGCACAGGCGCAAGGTGCGCTGACGCGCCTCTGGCGTGAGGTTGGTAATGGCAAACAGGATCACGCCGATGTCGTGCTTTTCAACGATGGCAGGGAGGTCAGAAGTATTTCCAAGCACAAGACAACCGTCAATGCTCATGCCCTGTTTGGCCGGGTCGTCGTCCACCATGCCGATGACCGAGAAGGCGTTACGCATGGTCTCGCGCCGCATCAGCCAATTAACGATCTGCCCGCTCTCCCCCGCGCCGAGGATGAGGACACGCTCGCCAATGCCGCCCCGCCCGCTGCGCCAGTGGAGCCAGCGGCTGGCAAACGAGGTGACCAGACGCAGGCGATAGCGCGTGAGCAGCCCGGCAAACATGGTAAGCAAACCAATTAGGAAAATAAGCCGAACCGGCAGGGCGGGATAAGGAAACCATTCAAAATAAGAATCATGGAGGGCGTTCACCAGCAAAAGCCCCGCCACTGAAATGCCATTGGAGAAGATCAGTACCATGCCCTCCTCGCCGCCGGCCCGCGACCAGATGATACGATCGAGGCCGAGTAGAAAGTTTACGATGCTGAAAAGCAATGCGAGGAAAGCGGCAAGAATGGAAAGAGCCGGTATGCCCCAATCAATTACATAGAAGAAGCGCCAGATCAACCCTGCAGTGGTCACTGCGGCGAGTGAGGCGGCCAGATCGATCAAGAACCAGGAGACGTTGCGCCGCATGATCTGATAAAGCGGACCTGCAAATAACCTGCCTTCAGGAATTTGGCGCTCCACCCGCGGCAAGAGCGCAATCGCGGTCCAGAATAAAATATCGAGGTCCCCCAAAAAGGAACGATGGCGCACGTAAAGCCGGTCGAGGCGCAGTTTATCGGGCAGGATTTCGTGCATGTACTGAGCCATGACGTCATTCATGGAAAGCCGGTGCTCTTCGTCGCGATAGGCCACGCTGGCCGGGCTGGTGATACCCGGGCGGATGGAAAGGATTTCGCGGCGCGCCTCCTCCGGCCAGGTCTCGACGATCTGCGGGTCTTCGGGGCGCGGCCCAACCAGGCTCATCTCCCCCACCAGCACATTCCATAGTTGGGGCAATTCGTTGATCTTGGTGCTGCGAAGCCATTTGCCGAAGGGAGTGATGCGTTTGTCGCCCCTCGCCGTGATGCGCGGACCATTGTAGCTTTCCGCGTCCTCACGCATGGTGCGGAATTTGAGGATGCCAAATTCGCGTCCGAACCGACCCACACGAGGTCCGCGATAGAAGACCCGCCCCGCTCCTTCGCGTTTGATAAAGATGGCGATCACACCAAAGAAGGGGGCGAGGAACAACAAGCCCAGCCCGGCGACGAGCACATCGAAGAGGCGCTTGAACGCATCGAAAAGCGGTCGGGAGGATTGAAATTTCTGAACAGATTTGGCTGTAGCCACGGATGCCTGGATTGCGCGATTATTTTCCATAAGATTCAAAGTGATTAGGGCGGATGACCGCCAAAAAATGAGAATTAAAAACGGACAGGCTTTCGAGGATTAGGCCAAGCGGCCAGGAGAGTGGGACCAACCTGCGCGCCAGCGGCGGCGCGAGGGTGATCTTGCGAAACGAGATGGAGCAGGCGGGAAATAATTCCCGGATCTCGACGGGACGGATGCCGTGCGTCTGCGGGTTGGTAGGGTTGAGCCAAAAATCGTACCACAGGATCAAACCAGAGGGGCGCAGGACGCGCAACATGTCGCGGCAGATGTCGCGGCGCAAGCCGGGATCCAAAATGGAGGAGAGCGCCGTAAATTGCATAACGATGTCGAAGGAGGCGGAGGGAAAGGGCAGATGGCTGCCATCCGCGTTGGCGAAGTGACTGGCGGGAAGTTGCGTCCGCGCGTTGGAGAGGCGGTCCGCGAGGTAATCGACGCCGAACAGATTTTCAGGCCGCGTGCCGAACGTCAGGAATTCGGCCAGCACTCCCCCATCGCCGCACCCCATCTCGAGGATGCGTTTATCTGCAAGGTCCGTCACGCCCGCGCGTTTCAGGCTGGCAAGGATGTCGCGCTGGCGCTGCTGGACGGTGAACAGGTTCGCGGCATTGAACGAGGAATAAACGTCGCTGCTCGCGAAGCGTTGCTTGCGGTCTTCGTATTCGGCGCGCAGGCGGGAGAGGTCATCGGGCTTGGACATCGAAACGCGGGACCTTCCCCTCGCGGTCATTCCAACGATTCCAAAATTTGAACAGCCCCGCCAGGAAACCCAGTCCGTAACTGAGATGCAAGGTGGCAAACACAAGCGGGAGCAGAGGCAGGTACTTCCATCCGCGCGCCGCGGCGGTGTAGAGGGAAGCGAAGAGGTTGGCGAGGAGGTAGATGGAAGGGACGACGAGAGACAGGGGACGGAGGACGGGGACAAGAGCGAGGAGAAAAGAAGCGATCAACGCGAGGACAAAAATAAGCGGGACGAATTGCCGCGGGCGCATTTGGAGCGGGTGCTTTTGCAACACGCGGACTTTGTAGAAACCGTATTGATAATATTGCTTCCACAAGGAGCCGAGGGTGGAGCGGCTGAAGTATTCACTGTGGATGAGTGGACTGCAAACGATCCTGCCGCCATTCTTCGCCAAGCGGTAGCTCAGTTCGTCGTCCTGATTGCGGACCATCTCAAGGTCAAAGCCGCCGATCTTCATATACATGTCGCGTTTGCATAGGCCCATGAAGACCGTGTCGGTTTCCAATTCCTTGTCGGTGTAGCGGAAGTTCGCGCCGCCGACGCCGAACGGGGTGCTCATGGCGACGGCAATGACTTCGCCGATGTAGTTCTCACTCTGCGCGCGGACCGGGCCGCCAACCATATCGGCCTTGGTGCGTTGCAATACTTCGATGGCCTTCGAAACGTAGTCCGGCGCGAGCGCCGAGTGGGCGCTGACGATGCCAACCACGTCGCCGCGCGATTGGGCAATGCCCTTGTTCCACGCCTCGGACTGAATCCGCTCGGGGTTGGGGCGCAGATAAAAAAGCGGTCGGCCTGCGATCAACTGCTCGGAGATCGTCCACGAATCGTCCGTGGACTGTCCGTCGAAGATGAAGACTTCCAGTTTATCGGCGGGATAATCCTGCGCCAACAGAGATTGGAGACAGCGCCCAATATGACGCGCCTCATTGCGCATGGCGACGAGAAGCGAGACCATCGGGAGGTCAGTCTGCGGCATAAAACTCCATGACAGATTGGACAACATACTTCTGCTGGTCTTCGGTCAACTCGGGGTAGATCGGCAGGGCCAGGCTTTCCAGCGCGGCGCGCTCGCTATTCTGAAAATCGCCGGGGTGGTAGTTCAAGTCTTCAAAGCAATCCTGCAAATGAAGCGGCAGTGGGTAATAGACTTCGGTGCCGATGCCGCGCGATTTCAGGTGCGCCTGCAACGCGTCACGCTTCGAAGAGCGGATGACGAACTGATGATAGATGTGACGGCCAAAGCCGGTTTCGGCGGGCATGACCAGGTCGGCGGGCGCGCCTGCTTCGGCAAACAATTTTCGATAGCGGTCTGCGTTTCGTTGACGAGCGGTCGTCCAGCCTTCGAGGTATTTGAATTTGGCATGCAGGATGGCGGCCTGCAACGCGTCGATGCGGAAGTTGCCGCCGAGCAGACGGTGATAATACTTGGGCTGGGCGCCGTGCGCGCGCAACATTTTTAAACGCTGCGCCAGCGACTCGTCGTTGGTCACGACCATGCCTGCGTCGCCGTACGCGCCAAGATTTTTCGACGGGAAGAAACTCAGGCAGCCCATCGCGCCGATCGAACCAGCGCGGCGTCCGTGATAGTCCGCGCCGATGGCTTGCGCCGCGTCTTCGATCACAACCAGCCCGTGACGGGACGCGACAGCCATGATCGGGTCCATGTCCG
>JAKANW010000152.1 GCA_021823555.1 Chloroflexota bacterium | reverse complement strand
CCCTTGACCCTGATGAAATTGTCAGATATACTCTGCTTTGCATGCCGGAGTGGCGGAATTGGCAGACGCGCACGACTCAAAATCGTGTTCCCTCGGGAATGTGGGTTCGATTCCCACCTTCGGCACTGTGTCGGCATTATATCACGCACTCCCGTACGAACGGGGAGCGCCACCGATTATAGAACATTCCAGTAAGCTTTGTGCCTGCGCGAGACCACCATCCAAGGGGTCTCGCGCTTTGCTTGGAGGCGCACGATGAGGTTGAGTTTTATCTTTATGTTGATTGATTTGCTCATCCTGCTGGCATACCCGGTTGTTTACATCATGCACAAAATGAGCAGATTTTTCAAATTTAAGAGATAATTGAGGCGTCAACATCATCCCGCTTGCAGGAGGTTACCATGTCAAAACTGAATGACGTCCTGGCCGTTATCTTGGGAGGCGGGCGCGGCGCCCGCCTCTATCCGTTGACACAAATGCGTTCCAAACCAGCGGTGCCGATTGCAGGCAAGTATCGCCTGATTGATATTCCCATCAGCAATTGTATCAATTCGGGGATCTATCGGATTGCAGTCCTGACCCAGTTCAATTCTGTTTCTTTGCACCGGCACATTACCCAGACCTACCAGTTTGACGCGTTCCACACCGGCTGGGTACAGATCTGGGCTGCCGAGCAGACGCTCGAAAGCGCCGATTGGTATCAGGGAACGGCAGACGCGGTGCGCAAGCAGTTGTTCGAGATCCAAGCCACGGACGCGGACTATGTGTTGATACTGGCAGGCGACCACCTCTACCGCATGGATTATGCTGCCATGGCCGAATATCACTGGGCGAAAGGGGCCGATATAACGGTAGCGGTCCAGCCAGTCGCGCGGGAAGAAGCGTCCCGTCTCGGGATCTTAAAAGTCGAGGAGGATGGGCGCATCTCCTCGTTTGTGGAGAAACCGAAGGACCCCGAAGTGCAGGAAAAATTTGTCAGCCGGGATGATCCTGCACGCCCATTCCTGGGTTCGATGGGCATTTATCTGTTCAACACCAAGTTGCTGATAGACATGTTGACCGATTTCCCCAAGCACGATGACTTTGGCCGTGACCTCATTCCCCAGGCAATTGACTCGTACCAGGTATATGGCTTCAACTTCGACGGCTACTGGCAGGATATCGGGACGATCCGCTCGTTCTATGAAACCAACCTGGCCCTGACATCCTCCAATTCGCCGTTCAATTTTTACGACCCACAACTGCCGATCTATACCAACGCTCGTTTTTTGCCTGGTTCCATTGTGGAAAACAGCAAATTGCAGGACGTGTTGATCGCCGAAGGGTGTCGCATTCAAAAAGCCGAGATCACCCATTCGATTGTTGGCATTCGCAGCCAGATCGCGGCAGGGTCGGTCATCAAAGATAGCATTATCATGGGGTCGGACTATTACGATTCTGAGACACAGCCGCACAATATCCCGATCGGTGTTGGGCCTGATTGCCATATCGAGGGCGCCATTCTGGACAAGAATGCCCGGCTGGGCCGGGGTGTGGTCATCCGACCCTTCCCGCGCGACAAAAAAGATGAGGATCACGATACCTGGTACGTGCGCGGCGGTATTGTGGTGATCCCAAAGGATGCCGAGATCCCGGCTGGCACGCGCATCGAGCCGGCAGAAGCTTGATAAGAAATCAACGCCCAACAAAAGTGTCGAATTTTTACCTTGACATAGTTTTTTACTCTGGGTAGACTCTTAAACGGCGGGGAGTAGCCGCCTGGTTCTTACGTACAGGATGGATTGTCGTCATCCCATTGGCCCAAAAGCCATCGGCAATCCAGACGCTTCCAAGCGTTGGCAAGACCACCACAAAGGTGTGGTGGTTTTTTTGTTGCACCGCACCTCACATCCAGCAAAGAGGTTTTTTATGGCAATTGAGCACGTGAACGACAACGATATACCCAAGCGCGACTGGCATGCCCTCGCGGTGGAAGAAGTTTTACGCCACCTCGAAGTACAGGACAACGGATTGAGTTCCGAGGAAGCTGCCCGGCGACTGGCACAGTATGGGGAGAACCAATTACGTGAAGCATCGCGCCCCGGTTTTTGGCACATGCTGTGGGACCAATTGAATAACTTTGTGGTCATCCTGCTGATAGTCGCTTCGGTCATTTCAGCTTTACTGGGAGACTACATCGAATCGGCGGCCATCATGTCCATTGTCGTCCTGAACGCGGTGCTGGGCATCCTTCAGGAGCGCCGCGCCGAGGAAGCCCTGGCCGCGTTGAAACGGCTGGCCGCTCCCGATGCACATGTCATGCGCGACGGCCACCGGAATGCAGTCCCTGCCCGGGAACTGGTGCCAGGTGACATCGTTTACCTGGAAGCGGGGAATTACGTTCCGGCTGACGTGCGCCTGCTGGAGGCCATCAACCTGCGCGTCGAGGAGGCCTCGCTGACCGGCGAGTCGCTCCCGGTTCAGAAACATGCCGCCACCGTGCTGGATAAAAGTGTGCCGCTCGGCGACCGCAAGAACACAGCCTTCATGGGCACCCTGGTCTCCTATGGACGCGGCCGCGGGGTGGTGGTCAGCACTGGCATGCGTACCCAGCTTGGCCTGATCGCTTCCATGCTGCAAAACGTGGAGGCTGAAGAGACGCCGCTCCAGCGCCGCCTGGACGACCTGGGCAGGACCCTCAGCATCGGCTCACTGGTGTTGGTTGCCATCGTGTTCATCGTGGCGCTCATCAACTACACCAACATCGGCGAGTTGTTCACAGGGCCGATAGCCTATATCGGGGAATATGCCAAGGAGATCACCAACGTCTTCATCATCGCCGTCAGCCTCGCGATTGCTGCCGTGCCGGAGGGACTGCCGGCGGTCGTGACCATCAGCCTGGCGCTGGGGATGCGCGAGATGATTGACCGCCACGCGCTCATCCGCAAGCTGTCCTCCGTTGAGACGTTGGGTTCGGCCACCACGATCTGTTCCGATAAAACCGGCACCCTGACGCAGAACGAAATGACCGTAACGCAACTCTGGACCGACGACCAGTTCCTGGATGTGACCGGCACAGGTTACGTTCCTGAAGGCCAATTCCTTGTAGATGGCGAACCGGTTGATATAGCGAATTATCCCGCTGCCCTGACCACGCTCTGGCTGGGCGTGCTGAATAACGATGCCGAAATCGAAGTGACGGGCGCAAACCTGGGTGGGCAAACCTACCGCATCGTGGGCGACCCCACGGAAGGAGCGCTGCTCGTAGCTGCGGCCAAAGCCGGAGCCTTTCATGTGCAGATTGACGAAGCGTATCCGCGTGAGAATGAAGTGCCGTTCGACGCGGAACGCAAGCGCATGATCACCATCCACGATGTGCGTGAGCCGCATCCTAATGACGCCTCACCGTTCCACGATAAGAAACACAAGGACTGGGATGTGATTGCGGTCAAAGGGGCGCCGGACGTAGTGCTGGGCTTGTGCTCGCGTTACCAGACGATGAACGATGAATCCATGCCGCTCGACCAAACAACGCGTAATCGCATCATGGCTGCCAATGATGCCATGACCCAGGACGCGCTGCGTGTGCTGGGTCTTGCCTATCGCGTCATCAAAGATGTACCCGACAATCTCGAAGACATAAGAACAGAAGAACTGGAGAAGGACCTGGTCTTTGTCGGATTGGCAGGTATGATTGACCCGGCGCGCCCCGAGGTCAGGCCTGCGCTCGAAAAAGCGCGACAGGCGGGCATCCGCACCGTGATGATCACCGGCGACTATCCGAACACGGCCAGGGCGGTTGCCGAAACCATCGGGCTGCTGGGAACAGGCCACAAAGTCCTCACCGGAGCCGAGTTGGACGCCATGTCTGATGACGAACTCAACCGTGAGATCGAAGTCACGGATGTGTTTGCACGCGTCTCACCTGAGCACAAGATGCGCATTGTAAATGCCTTGCAAGCCAACGACGAGGTAGTGGCCATGACGGGCGACGGCGTCAACGACGCTCCCGCCATCAAGCGCGCCGACATCGGCGTGGCCATGGGCATCACCGGCACGGATGTCGCCAAAGAAACCGCCGACATGGTGCTGACCGACGACAATTACGCCAGCATCGTCGCGGCGGTGGAGCAGGGACGCATCATCTATGCCAATATCCGCAAGTTCGTGTTCTTCCTGCTTTCTTCCAATGTGGCCGAGATCATGATCATCTTCCTGGCTACGTTAGCTGGCCTGCCTGTACCGTTGACTGCCATCCAACTCTTGTGGCTCAACTTGATCACCGATGGCGCTCCCGCACTGGCCCTGGCCATGGAAAAAGGTGATCCTGACATCATGAAACAAAAGCCGCGCTCGAAGAAGGAACCGATCATCAACCGCACAATGGGCGCCGGCATTTTCATCCAGACCATCACGCAGACCGGCGCGGTGCTGCTCGCTTTTGGACTGGGATTACTCTGGCATCTGCAAGCTGGCGCGTACGTGCCTGCCGGGATGAATCCGGTGGTATATCTTTTCCAGCACGATTGGCGCGGCGTGGACGTACAAACTGCTGAGACAATGGCCTTTGTCACGCTCTCCTTGTGTGAGTTGTTCCGTGCCTACACGGTCCGCTCGGAACGGGCCTCGGTCTTTACGATTGGCTTGTTTTCCAACAAGTGGATGCAATACGCAGTCGGCGCTTCGATCTTCCTGCTGTTTATCGTGACGGCTTTCCCCTTCCTTCAAACGATCTTCAACACACACTTCCCCTCATTGATGGAGTGGAGCGTGATCGTCGGCCTGGCACTCATCCCCGCTGCTTCGGAAGAGATCACCAAGTTTTTCCTGCGGAGGAGTGAGAAATAATCAATTGGGTGTGTTTCAAATGGGTTGAGAAAGAACATCCCGAAGGTTTGAACGGCTCAATAGTGTTTTTCAAGGAAACCTCACCTGCACTTGTGCCAGGTGCAAGTGTCGGGACGTCTTGCGTAAGGTGAGTTATGGATGCGGTTCTTGCGTTCAAGATAAAAACTTGCCCCCAGGCTCTGTTCCAATCAGTTTCCCTTTTTTTTCACGCGTCATCATCTTGATGGCGCGTTCTCTTTTCATTGCCGAGGTCCGGTCAGGCTGCTCCTCTACATAGACCAACTTCACCGGGCGGCGGGTGCGGGTGTATTTTGCGCCGCGCCCCGCATTGTGGGTTTTCAGTCGTTGTTCAGGATCGGTCGTCCAGCCGGTGTAGTACGTCCCATCGGAGCACTCGACGATATAACAATAACAAGTCATTCGTTTGGTGTGCGTCTATAGAAGGCGCTGCCAAAGAAGCGCTCCGCAAAGGATGGAACATCCAGCACTTTGCGCTCGGTCTTTTCGCTCCACTCTGCCAACAGCCGTTCACTCATCCAGCGGTTGCGGCCTTCCAAAGCCTGCTCCAGGCGGACAGCCACCCCTTCATCGTCCGCCTTTTCAATATCATCGCGCAGGCCGCGCAGGGAGGCGATGAATGTATCCAGCAAGCGGACGACATTCTGGTTGTTTTGCAGCACAGCCATGCGCAAAGAGTCAATTTCATCCTGGTAGGCCAGGCCGGCAGTCACTACGGCATACGGACGCCCGGCCAATTTGCGGGCTTCCTGCCAGCCCGGCTGGTCCACGGTGGCGTTCAGCAGCGCCGCGGCCACCAGTTGGGGCAGAAGGTGCATGGAGGTCATCAGGCCATCCGATTCGGCCAGGTCAGCCAACAGGGGTGTGGCGCCCAGCAACTCGGTCAGGTCAGACGCAAGTTGCACCACATCGCCGGGTGTCCCGTATGGGGCGTTGATCACCATCACACCCTGTTTGAATAAATCCTCCCGCGCAGCATCCAACCCAAACGTCAAATCGTGCAGAACCTCCGGGTTGAGCGCTGGAGCCAGCCCGATGTAATATCGTCCGGCTGGAATAAGTTCCTTTGCCCATTTGGACACCGTATCCTTGACCGGAGCCGTATCCATCACCACTGCGCCTTCCTGCAACTCCGGCCCGATGATCTCCAACGTTCCGCGCGCCTGGCTGAGGGGCAGGCACAGCATAACAATGTTGGCATCGTGTACCGCCGCAGGCAGGTTATGTTTGACTTCATCCACCGCACCTTTGCCTAGCGCGGCCTTTTCCACATCCATTTTCTTATCATGACCAACACGTTTCAGCGCGGTTTTATTTCCATTAAGGGCCAGCCCAATCGAGCCACCAATCTGTCCCAGGCCAACAATTGTCATTTGCATAGCCATAGCTTCCTCTCAAGATAAGATAGCGGGATTATACTGCCAACACCCCATTAAATTCGAGAACCGCGGACGCCGACCGCGGTTCCCTTGAAGGAGGAGAAGAGAAATCACCTTACGCTCCCAAATTTATCATGCTTGTCCTCATAGTGCTTGACGGGAAACCTACGCTTCCCCTACGATTGTACGACAACTAACAGGGATGCAAACATTTGACCCGTTTGGAGGCAAATATGACTCGCTCCGACTCCCCAATTTATCTTGGTGAACTCAATCAAACCCCTGTGGGCGACCTGCGCATCGCAGCCTCCGACCTGGGTCTGGTCGCCGTGGAATGGGCCGACTCCCAGCCCGACCTGGAGCGCATCCTGCGGCGATTGGCGCGTCCCGTTAAACCGGATGCTGCAAGGATTGTCCCCTATGCAACTCAACTTCGCGAATACTTCAACGGCCAGCGTCGCGAGTTCACCTTCGCCGTTGACTGGGAAACTTTGCGCCCATTCCAACGCGCCGTCCTGCAAATTGTGTTTGCCATCCCCTATGGTGAGACGACTACCTACGCCGATATTGCTGCCCAACTGGGACGGTCGAATGCCTGTCGAGCAGTCGGCCGCGCCAACGGGAGGTACCGCCGTATGCGCCGAGGCGTAAGATGGACCTCCTGGGGGCCGGAGGACCTTTCGGCCGAACTCGGCGCGCAGGACCTCGTCGCCGTCGTCAC
>JAKANW010000151.1 GCA_021823555.1 Chloroflexota bacterium | reverse complement strand
CAGGTAGTCCGCGCCATATTTTCCTGAAACATAATCGCGCGCGTCTTTCTGTGCGATCTCCGACACGTTGGTGGAGTCGGTACGCATGTAGGTGATCAAACCGGTCGCGCCGCCCTCGCCCACATCCTGCCCCTCGTATAAGCCCTGGGCCAGACCCATGGTGCGCTTGGCAGTGAAACCCAGCTTACGCGAGGCTTCCTGCTGAAGGGTCGAAGTCGTGAACGGCGCGGCCGGCTTGCGCCTGCGTTCGCCGCGCTTGACTTTCGTAATGAAGTATGTGGCTGTTTCCAGATCTATCAGGATCGGCTTAACAGCTTCCTCGTTGGGCAGTTCCGGCTCCTTATCGTCCATACGCGCCAGCCTGGTGACAAAGGTCTGTTTGATGCCTTCGGGCTTGAACTCGGCCTCGATGCTCCAATATTCAACCGGTACGAAAGCATCAATCTCCTGTTCCCGCTCGACGATCAGCCTGAGCGCCACCGACTGGACGCGTCCTGCCGAAAGCCGGCTGCGTACCTTCTCCCACAGAATGGGACTGATGCTGTAACCGACCAGCCTGTCCAGTACGCGGCGAGCCTGCTGGGCATTGACCAGGTTCATGTCAATACCGCGCGGATTGGAGAAGGCTTCGTTAATGGCCGGCTCAGTGATCTCATGGAAGACTACGCGCTTGGTACGCTCCGGTTCGATCTGTGCTGCCTCCATCAAATGCCACTATATGGCCTCGCCTTCCCGGTCAGGATCAGTCGCCAGGTAAATTTCCTCGGCGGCCTTTGCGAGTTGTTTGATTTCCTTGACAACTTCTTTCTTCTCGTTCGGCACGCGATACTTGGGCGCGAAATTATTCTCCACGTCCACAGAAAGCTGCGAGCGGAGCAGATCGCGCACGTGCCCAACTGACGCGCGCACGGTATAACCTTTGCCGAGGAATCGCCCAACGGTCTTGGCCTTGGCGGGCGATTCGACAATGACCAGCTTTCCCTGGCGCGGCTTCTCCTGTTTTTCCGGCGGCGTCAGGCCTGCGTGGGACTCAGTTTTGCCCATGCGGAACAATTTCGTCCCGCACACGGGACATACTCCTGTGGTTACAGGCGAACCTTTGGCATTGAACGTCGCTTGTGGGTTTTGTATTTCTCTTTTGGTCTTGCACTTCATGCAATAAGCTTCCATGGTTCCTCCACCTTCGTAACGAGTTCTCGTTACGAAGGGGTTTTCTAAAGATAATCTTCCTGCCTGTGTTTTCTCAAATGCTCCACCACATCGCGCACCCGCTGAGACTGGTCGGTTTTGCAAATCAACAAAACGTCGCCCGTCTCAACGATGACCATATCATCCAGGCCAATGGTCACCACCAGCCGCCGGTTATCAGTACTATACACGAGCGTGTTATGCGTATCGAGCGCCAGGTGCTGGACATCGTTGGAAACATTTCCGTTCATGTCCGGGAACAGCACTTCAAACAACGAATCCCATGAACCCACGTCGCTCCAGCCCAGGCCGCCCGCCGGCAGAACGGCAACGCGCTCGGCTTTCTCCATAATGCCGTAATCCACGGTCTGGATATTCAACCGGTTCCAATGCGACTGCAAGACTTCATCCCGCTGTGGGGTATTCCATGCAGCGGAAATCTCTTTTAACGCGCTGGCCAGATCGGGCATTTGCTTTTCGATCTCTGTCAGGATGGCGCTCACCCGCCAGACGAACATTCCGCTATTCCAGGAATGATTGCCAGCCCGCAATAGCTGGCCTGCCGTGGCCTCATCGGGTTTCTCCCTGAATCGCTTGACCTTGTAAACAGGATACGTGTAATTGCCATCCAGCGGTTCGCCCTGCTCGATATACCCGTAACCCGTGGATGGATAGGTGGGAGTAATCCCAAGCGTTACCAGGTAATCTTTTTCGGCTACGTCAAAGGCTGTGCGGATCAGGTAGCGGAACAAATCCCGGTTGCGAATGAAATGATCAGAGGTCAGGACAGCCATCGCCGCCTGGGGATCGCGCCTGGCAAGCACGGCAGCCGCCAATCCTACCACAGAAGCAGTGCCGCGCGGGGAGGGTTCGATCACGTAGTTTTCAGCCGGGATGTCCGGCGCCTGCTTTTGCATCTCCTGCGCCTGTTCCGCGACCGTTACAACCAGGATACGCTCGACCGGGAAAAGGTTCTCCAGCCGGGCAACCGTGCTCTGGAACAGGGTTTCCTCTCCCAATAGCGGCAGCAATTGCTTTGGGCTTTCCTTTCTGGAAACCGGCCAGAGGCGTGTGCCGCCCCCGCCAGCCATAATCACTGCATAAGTATGTTCATAGTTTGGTGTCATGATTTATTTATCTCCTGCAGAACTTTCGCTTGTAATTCTGAAATAACCTGCCGGATAAAAAATTCCATCCTAAACGGAGTAGTCCGATTGTACCTCACGAACTGCGACGTAATTCATTCCGCCCACCTGGCGCACCATGCCCTTGAGCTCCATCAAGGCCAGCGTGGCCGAGACTTTTTCGATGGGCAGCTCCGCCTGGTGACGGATCTCGTCCACGTGCATCGGTTCATTGCCAAGCACACCCAGCAGTCGGGCCTCGGTTTCGTCCGCAGGCAGAGACTTGCGCGCCGCCTTTTGTTCACCCATGCGCGTCAGGTTCAATGCCTGCATCAAATCGCTGGGGCCAAGCAAAGGCTGCGCACCCTGCTGGACGAGTTTATTCGTACCTTTGCTTTGCGGGGCCAGGATGCTGCCCGGCACGGCAAATACCTCGCGTCCCTGTTCGGCGGCAAACTCGGCAGTGATCAACGCACCGCTGGTCTCGCCCGCTTCGATGACTACCACCGCCAGCGACAGGCCGGAAATGATGCGATTGCGGGGTGGGAAGTTCGAAGCTTCGGGCGGCGTGCCCGGCGCATAATCGCTGATGATCGCCCCGCGTTCCATGATCTGTTCGGCCAGGGCGCGGTGCTCGGGCGGATAGATGCGGTCCACGCCGGAACCCAGCACTGCCAGCGTGCGCCCGCCCGCCTTGAGCGCAGCCGTATGCGCCACCGCATCCACGCCGCGCGCCAAGCCGCTAACCACCGTCATGCCTGCGCCGGACAGGAAGGCCGAAACATCCTCAGTGATCTGCCGTCCGTAGGGCGTCACGCGCCGTGTGCCTACCACGGCCACCGCAAACAAGTCCTCAGGCAGGTATTCGCCGCGAATATACAACACGGGCGGCGGCTGGTCAATCTCTTTCAAACGCGAGGGATAGGATTCATCTTCCCAGGTCAGAATTTGGATTCCCTGCCGAGTGATCTGTTCCCATAAGCTCTCCAGGTTCACTTTCTCACGCGCCTGGAAGATACGCTCGATCATCTTCACCCCCAGGCCTGCTTCCGCCAAATCGGCCGGCGCGGCATTCCAGGCCGCCTCCAGGTCCCCAAAGTGCTGGATCAGCGCCTGCAAACGGACCGCGCCAATGCCTTTGATGAGATTGAAGCCGACCCAGTAACGTTTATCGTCCATAATACCCTGTAGGGCAAAATGGCATTTTGTCCTACAGCCCTTCGAGCAGGTGAACGCGGATGAAACCGGACTCAGGCTGAAGATCCAGAATGACCGAGGGGATGGCAGGCAGGAGCAGTTCGCGCCCGGCCTCATCCGTCACCACGTACACGTCATTCGCACCCGTTTCCAAAATCTCGGTCAAGGTCCCCAGCAAATGATTCTCTTCATCCACCACGTTCAGGCCCAGCAACTCGTATTGATAATACTGCCCCTCCGGCAGGGAGGGCACATCCTTCGTTTTAACGTACACCCACTGGTTACGAAACTGCCCGGCGGCTTCCGGGGTTTCAAGACCCTGAAAGGAGACCAACATGCCCTGTCCATGTAAGCGATGAGTGGCAAGTTTCATTGGTTTGTAGTTTTCCCCGATATAGAGCTGGCGGCCCTTGCGAAGGCGTTCGGGAAAATCGGTATGCAAGTCCATGATGATCTCACCATGCACACCGTGCGGACGGCGCAAAAACCCGACTACTAAATATTCAGGCTCGCCGCTCGGCGAGCCTGGAAGTTTCGGACCGGCCATTACGGTTCGACAACATCGAGCGTGGCCTGCTTGCCTTCTCGTTCGGCTGCCACGCGCAACAGGGCACGGATGGAGTTCGCCACTTTGCCGCCCTTGCCGATGATGCGACCCATATCATCCTTGGACACGCTGAGTTCCAGACGGGTATGATTTCCGTTACCGAACTCGCGCACTTCCACTTGTTCAGGGTGCTCGACCAGGGACTTGGCGATGTATTCGACGAGGTCTTTCATAATGCGTCTCCCCTCCCAGCCCTCCTTATTTGGCAGAGGGCTGGACTAAGGGTCAAAAAATCAATCTTTGCGGGTCTTGACCGGTGCGGAGCGCCTGGCTTCGGCTTCAGAGGCTTCCGTGAGCAGAGTCTCAACGGCCTCCCCATTCTTAAAGCGCTCGAAGCGATCCAGCAGGCCGGCGCTCTTGAAGACCTGCGCCACAGACTCAGTCGGCAGCGCGCCGTTCCTCATCCAATGATAGACGCGGTCTTCCTTGATCGTAATAGTGGCTGGCGCGGTTCGGGGATTATAGAATCCCAGGATTTCCAGGAAACGGCCGTCGCGCGGACTTTCTTTATCCGCAGCGACGATACGGTAGGAGGGCTGTCCCTTCAAACCGACGCGACGAAGACGAATACGAACCATCGAGAACGTTCTCCTTCAAATAGTGTTTGATGTTGGGCGGCCCAGGCAGACGAGAGAGGGGTGCGTGAAAGGACACGCGCTCGCAGGCTGAAACCACAGGCGCTTATTTTACCAGAGTTTAATGAAGGAGCGTGAAGGAAATTTTGGCGCCCCTGCCCGGCTGGCTTTCAGCGCGTATCTCGCCGCCGTGCGCTTCAATCAGCGCCTTCGCAATCGAAAGCCCCAGCCCCATCCCGCCCGAATCGCCCGACTTATAGAAACGCTCGAACACGTGCGGCAGGTCCTCCGGCGGGATGCCCGGGCCTTCATCGGTCACCGATATTTCGCGTCCATCGTAACCGACCTGAACACTCCCGCCGCGCGGCGAATAGCGCAGTGCATTGAAGATCAAATTGGACAGGACTTCGCGAACCCGCAGCGGATCCACTTCGACGGGCGGCGACTCGACCAGGGATGTCTCCAGCCTCACGCCAGCCGCCTCTGCGCGCGACCCAAAGCCTGTCACCGTTTCACGAGCCAGCGCGGCCAGATCGGTGGACTCCCGCTTCAACTGCAAAGCGCCGCTCTCTGCCAGCGCCAGCGTGCGCAGGTCATCCACCAGGCGCGAGAGCAGTTCGGTCTCCTCCAGGATGGATTTCAATATCTTTTCATCAGCGGGATACAATCCATCCAGGATGCCCTCCACATTGCCCTGGATGACCGTCAGGGGTGTGCGCAGTTCGTGTGTGACATCCGCGAACAGGTTCCTTCGTTGCTGTTCATTGGCTTGCAATCGCTGAACCATGGAGTTGAAAGCCCGCGCTAGCGAACGAACTTCACGCGGGCCTTTCTCCTCCACGCGCACCGAATAGTCGCCCTCCGCTACGCGGTCCGAGGCCGCCAGCATATCATCCAGCGGGACCGAGATGCGCCGCAAGCCCACTCCGCCGACGATCAAAGCCGCGACCATCAAGCCAAAAGCCGCAGCCGCGACAGGGGAAAGCCAGTTCCCTACCTGCTGAAGGGTCAGGTGCGTCAGTCCAAGCAGGTTCGCGACCCATAAGCCGACTGAAAGGAAGGCCGCCAGTCCCAGCAAGTTAAATAATGCAAAGACACAGCCCAGCCTGCGGAAGAAAGGCGCGGGCCGCCGGATGCGCCGCCAGTGACGGCGATCACGCGGGGGCCATTCTTCGTTTTTCGGCCACCAGGGAGGACGGGGAGGGAGATGCAAGTGTGACTGCATGAAAGATTATTTATCCGCAAATTTATAGCCTACGCCGTAGACCGTCAGCACGTATTCCGGCTGGCCCGGCGTGACTTCGATCTTGCGGCGGATGTTCTTGATGTGGGCGTCAATGGCGCGCTCATAGGATTCAAAGGCCACGCCATGGATGGCATCCAGCAGTTGGGCGCGGGTGAAGACGCGGCCGGGCTGGCGCGCCAGGGTGGCCAGCAGTTCGAATTCGGTGGGAGTCAGCTCCTCGAGGTCGCGCCCACTGGCAGTCACGCGCAGACGCGGCACGTCGAGGGTCAGGTCCGCGGCGCGGATAATCTCCATCCCGGCGCTGGCGGCGTTCTCCATCCGCCGAAAGACCGCCCGCACACGCGCCACCAGTTCCTTGGGGCTGAAAGGTTTGGTGATGTAATCGTCCGCGCCCAGCTCGAGGCCGATCAGTTTGTCCGATTCGTCCGAGCGGGCGGTGAGCATGATGATGGGCGCGTTGGAGGTCTTGCGGAATTCGCGTGTAAAGTCCAGGCCGTCTATTTGCGGCAGGCCGAGGTCGAGCACGATCAGGTCGGGCTTCTCGGTCTTTGCCAGGGATAAGGCCATCCTACCGTCATGCGCGATGCGAGCGCCAAAGCCCGCGCCTTCCAGGTAATCGCGCACCAGTTGGGTGATCTTGGGTTCGTCGTCTACGACCAGGATGGTTTTCATAACACGGTTTTCGTCATTGCGAGGCGGCGTTCTTCCGCCGAAGCGATCCCCAAACTCGCGAGGGGTTGCTTCGCCACTACGTGGCTCGCAACACTTGCACCTGGCGCAAGTGCAGGTGTGACATGCAAGCCAATTATACGTTCTTATTCTTTCTTTTTGGCTTTGCCATGAGGCATTTGCAGATCATCACTACGCATCTTCTTCAAGATGCCATGCGCCAGATGGTGTTTCCATTTTTAGACTCCTTATACGCCTAAATTCGAGATAGGCAGAGACAATACTCCCCCAACAATAGTGCGAACTTTGTTCTTTGGAAACTAATTCGCCGGGACCAGA
>JAKANW010000150.1 GCA_021823555.1 Chloroflexota bacterium | reverse complement strand
GATTTTTGATTTGGATATTCAACATGTCTTCATCTTACCAGTTTTTGGGTAGCTCCTTGAAACTACTCATGAGCCTAAAACAAATAATATTTTGGTTGAAAGATTTGACAATTAGCAAAAGTATAACTATAATATTAGTTGAAAGACCGTGTTTTGGAGGATGATCCATCATGTCAGAATCTCCATCCCTCGGGCAACAGAGGCGCCGTTACGGGCAAAAAATTGAAAATTCTCCCTTTGCACCCAACAACGCGGAGAGCGAGGTAAATGTCGGCAGGAGAATAAGGCAATTGCGAGCGGAAGCAGGGTTATCCATCCGCGCGCTGGCAGAGGCCAGCGACCTGAACGTTAATACGCTTAGTCTGATCGAAAACGGAAAAACATCGCCAAGCGTGAGCACGTTGCAGCGCTTGGCTGTCACGCTGAACGTCCCGCTAACGGCCTTTTTCGAAACTGAGTCGCCAGAAGTGCGCCTTGTGTTCCAAAAAGCCGGACAGAGGCCGCGAGCAGCCTTTTCCCACGGGGTGATGGAGGACCTGGGCACCGGATTGACCTTGAGAGGTGGCCAACCCTTGATTGTGATCCTGGAGCCGCAGGCTGACAGCGGCCCAACGCCCATCGTTCATACTGGCCACGAATTCGTCTATTGCTTGGAAGGACGGTTGACCTATATCGTCGAAGGACAGGAATACCTGCTGGAGCCGGGTGACAGTTTGATCTTCGAAGCGCACCTGCCACACCGCTGGGGAAATTTTGGCGACAGTCCCACGCGCTCCATGCTGATCATCTGTCCCACCGACGAAAACGACCGCCCAACCGAGAGACACTTTTCGTCCCGGTAAGGATAGCCCTTTTTGAAAGGAGGCCTGCCATGTCTTCCAAACGATCCTTGACTATCGCTGTAACTGGAACGATCCTGCTTGCCGTCAGTCTGTTTACCCTCTGGCTGCCATCCCCGGCATTAGCCCAATGCGGCGGCCCCGAGACACCAGCCTCCTCGTGCATGACCTGCCATGAAGTGCAAGCGCCTGTGGCTGACAAAGGCGAATGGCATATTATTCATGCAAGCAAAGATATCTGCATATATTGCCACGGAGGCAACAGCAACATGATGGACAAGGATTTGGCCCACCAGAATATGACAGCTTACCCCCTCGAGGATATCTATACTGACTGTCATGCCTGCCACCTCGATTACGAGACGCGGGCGGAGCGTTTTGCTCTCACCCTGGGCGTCACACCTGGCAGCTGCGCGACACCCACAGCCGTCGCCGCCGGCAATGTGTCCGGCGAGCCACCCTCTGGAAGCATCGTCATGCCGTCCAACCTGGTGAGCACTCCTCCCCCGCAGCCTCAATCACCTCTCGTGATTATCAGCAGCGGGCTATTGGTTCTGGCTATCTTTTTCCTTGGCCTGGGCTGGCTGGCAAAGCACCCGGTGGCACATTAAGGCTTGTTTCCCATCAAGGAGGAGGCGCGCGGTGGACGGAAGAAAAGTGTTAGTTTTATGTTCCCTCATTGCGCTGGCATGTGAATTGCCTATGGTCACATTGCTTGCCATTGCCGCCCCATGCTATGGCGGGCAGAACAACGGCTGCTGGATCATTTCGATGGAAGCCTTCACGCCGGCCTTGGTCATCGCCTTGGCATTGATAATCTATTTTGGCCGTAGGACCCGCCAAGTTTAGCAATTCACTTCAATGGAGAACTTCGTTATGAAAATCGCAGTAGTCACAGACGATGGCAAGACCATCAGCCAGCACTTTGGCCGCGCACCCTATTACACGGTGGTCACAGTCGAGGATGGCAAGATCATCCATCACGAGATGCGCGACAAACTGGGTCATGCCCAATTCCAAGAGGAAGGCCATAAACCCCACGAGAATGCTGGTGAGAGGCACGGTTATGGACCTGTTGCAGATAACCGACATGGCCGCATGGCAGAAGCAATCGTAGATTGCAAGGCAGTATTGTGTCGCGGGATGGGCATAGGTGCTTATGAAAACATGAAAGCTCGAAATATCCACCCGGTGGTCACTGATATAGCCGACATTGACGAAGCTGTAACGGCTTACGTCAATGGGCAGATCGTTGACCATGTTGAAAAATTACATTGACAGAAAGGAATGTGAAATGTCATCTCCATTGTTTCGCAATCGTTCTGATCGCGGACAGGGCAGAGGTCGGGGGCAGGGCGGCGCAGGCCAGGGACAGGGGCGAGGCAGGGGCGGCGGCAACAAGCCAGCTTCCGGTCCCGGCGGGAATTGTGTTTGTCCCAAATGTGGTAAGAGAGTCCCCCACGTGGCCGGGCAGCGCTGCATAGATATGACTTGTCCTGATTGCGGGACTAAAATGGTGCGTGAGTGATTATCAAATATGGATTTTGATTTGAAGGTTTGATCGAGTAGCCCCGCCTCAACTATTCTTGTTTCATCGAAGACCTGGCCGTGCAGGATTCAATACCATCTCACGTTTGGAAAGGAGGCTGTAATGAGCGCCGCATTTACCATTACACCGGTTGGGAAAGGTGTTATGCGCTGCAGGCATACTGCCCCGTTCGAACCCAGCGACGTGCAATCCCTGGCCAGCTTCTTGAACAATTATCGCGGCAAACTGCTGGCGGACCTGACGGGGACTACGGGAGAAGAATGTTCCTGCCATATTCAATAATTCCGCCCGATGATGCCCGTTACCGCCATCTTTGGCGCGGACATAGACCCGTCCATCCTGGAAATCCCAGAGAGTTACTATGCCCACGAAGTTCGTTATTTCAAGACGGAGGCGGAAGCATTGAACTGGTTGCATAACCAGTGAATTCGGGCAAACCCAGAGGCGTTTGCCCGATGGATGACCATGAACCACGTTTTTGGGCCTGTCCCCTCACGCAGACTGGGCCAATCCTTGGGGATTGACCCGCTGCCGCTCAAGACCTGCAACTGGAATTGCGTCTATTGCCAGTTGGGACGGACTGTGCCGCTGACCAATGAACGGCGTGAATACGTCCCAGCGGAGGAAATTCTCCTCGAAGTGGATCAGGCCTTGAGGTCCCGTGCGAGCGGCGAAATTGACTGGGTGACGTTCGTCGGCTCCGGCGAGCCAACTTTGCATAGACGTCTGGGAGGGATGATCCGCCGCGTCAAAGCGATGACCACGCTCCCGGTGGCGGTCATTACCAATGGTTCGCTGCTATACCTGCCCGAGGTCCGCGCGGAACTAATGGCGGCGGATGCCATCCTGCCGACGCTGGATGCTGGCGCCGCTGATTTGTATCGCCAGATCAACCGCCCTCATCCGGACGTGACGTTCGACCGTTTGGTGGATGGGTTGGTTGCCTTTCGCGACGAATATCGGGGCGGGTTGTGGGTGGAGGTGATGCTGGTGAGAGGGCTGAATGACTCTTTGCAAGCGCTCGAAGACATCGCGAAGATTTTACGGCGGGTCCGCCCGGACGCGGTGCACATCAACCTGCCGACACGCCCTCCATGTGAGACCTGGGCACAACCGACAGGCGAGGAAGGATTGACGCGGGCCTTGTCCATTTTTGGGGATATCGCAGAGGTGGTTCATGCCGCTGAAGGTGGTTTTGACTTGAGCGGATATGATGATGTAGTGGACGCGGTAGTTAGCATCATCACCCGCCACCCGATGCGGCTGGAGGAGTTGGAGCGGGCGCTGGAGCGTTGGTCGCCTGGACAGGTACGTCTCGCGTTGGCGGATCTGAAGGCCAGCGGCAAGGCGCAGGTTGTGGAGCGTAATGGAGTCTGTTTTTGGAGCGCATCGCCTTCCATATATCCCGATGATGCGCACAGCCAGCGGACAATTCCTTCAAGCCACCGAGATTCTAAAATAGGCGAGGTGTTCCATGGGTCAGCAAAAAATCTTTGAAATCCAGGCCGAGTTGTGCCGTGCGATGGGGAATCCTCTGCGGATGGAAATCATGCACCTGTTACGCAATAGGCCGATGAGTATTAACGATATTGCCTCTGCCACACAGCAACATCAAGTCACGATCTCCCGGCATTTGGCAATCCTGCGAAATGCCGGCATCGTTGTTACCCGGCGGGAGAGGACCAATATCCTCAATCAAGTTGCCAACCCAAAGATCATGGAAGTGTGCGATTTGATGCGCGAGGTGTTGATCGAGCAGATCACTGAGCGATCCAAATTGATGGAATTGAGTGAACCATGAGCCTCCTTGACAGGCTCTTGTCTAGCCTGCCCGAGGATATTCCCGTGCGCTCGGTGCTGGTCGGCGCGTATTGGACGGTGGTTTGCAGCCGTCATTGCGGGATGGCAGCTACACTGACGTCCGACCATCCGCATGGTAGCGCGCAGGTACGCGACGCTGGTCGCCTGCACGAGAAAAGCGGGCGCGAACTGGCAGGATTGGCTCGCTCAACAGAACTGATGGAGGCCAGTATCGGTGTGGCCGCGATCAATTCCATGTTGGAGGTGGACGAAACGCTTGCAGTGGAGGTCAACGCGTCCAAAGTGCTGGCCAGCCGCGGGCGGGGAAAGAACGTGGCGCTGATCGGGCACTTCCCATTTATCCAACAATTACGTCAATCGGTCGGGCAGCTTTGGGTCATCGAACAGCATCCACTGGAGGATGAATATTCAGCGGAGGCCGCGGTTGACCTGCTGCCCCAGGCGGACGTGGTTGCCATTACCGGCAGCGCGTTCGTGAATCACACACTGGAGGGCCTGCTGGCGCTTTGTCGTCCACAGGCAACCGTGATGGTGCTTGGGCCGAGCACGCCGCTCTCACCAGTCTTGTTTGACTATGGAGTGGACATCATCTCCGGTACGCGCGTGACAGACGATGCGGCAGTTTTGCGTACGGTTGGACAGGGAGCATCCTTCCGTCAGGTGGAGGGTGTGAAGTTGCTTACTTTTGTGCATGAAAGCCAAGGTGATCTGTAGCAATCAGTGGAGCACATGTGAAACAACGTCTCGTCATCACCATCTTTCTTGTTAGTTTGCTCGTTTTTCCGATCTCCGACGCTCAGGCACGATCCAATTCGCCAGTGGTGTGCGCTGTGCTTTTCTATTCACCCACTTGTGGGCATTGTCATTACGTGATGACGGAGGTCTTGCCGCCCCTGTTTGACCGTCATGGAAACCAGTTGCAGATGGTTGGCGTGGATATTTCATCCCCGGATGGGCAGACACTCTTTCTATCGGCCCTCGCCTATTACAACATTGAACAGGCGGGGGTTCCTTTGTTGATCGTGGGCAACCAGGTCCTCATAGGCTCTAGGGAAATTCCTGATCGATTCCCAGGATTGATCGAAGCATATCTGTCCCAGGGAGGTGTAGACTGGCCCCCCATCCCTGGTTTGGTCGTTTCGATGTCGGCTTCTCCAACGCCCGAGGCTACCGTTCCCGCCGGGGTCCCGATGACGTCAACCCCAAACACAACTACAGCTTCGTGGAAGACGAATTTCAGCCATGACCCTCTGGGCAACTCACTGGCTGTCATTGTCCTGGCAGGCATGGTCACCATGATCGGCAACGCGGCTATTTACCTGCGGCGCAAGCCCATGTCGCCATCCAATACCCGCTGGAATTGGCTGACCCCACTCCTGTGCACCATTGGGTTGGGGATTGCAGGCTACCTGTCCCACGTCGAAGTCGCTCAGGTGGAGGCGGTTTGCGGCCCGATTGGTGATTGCAATGCCGTACAGCAAAGTGAGTATGCGCGCCTTTTCGGCGTTTTACCCATCGGATTATTAGGCGCGGTGGGATACACGATGATTTTGGCGGCATGGCTGCTTGGGAGACTTTCCGAGCATCGCCTCGCGCGCCTGGCCAATCTTTCCATCCGGGGGATGACAACATTTGGAATATTGTTCTCGATCTATTTGACGTTCCTTGAGCCATTTGTGATCGGGGCAACCTGTGCATGGTGTCTCACGTCTTCCATTGTCATGGCGGCTTTATTCTGGCTGTCGCTTCCAATGGATAAACGAGCAAATACGTCAACTAGGGTTGCTAAATCCCTCAGGCTATGAAAAGGGGTCGGAGATTCGTTTTTGATCTTTTGTCGCCAATGGCAATCGTATTTTCACCGTCGTGCCCTGTTCATCCTGGCTTTCCACCGAGATCACGCCGCCCTGCCCTCCGATCAATGCTTTCGCAATTGGCAGGCCAAGCCCAAATCCCTGAACATCAAGGTCGACATCGCCGCGATAGAACCGGTCGAAGATATGCTCCAACATATCGGGCGGAATGCCTGCGCCTTCATCGCGCACGGAAATTAAAGCCTGCGCCCCGTCTGCTTGCGCGGTGATGGCGATTTTCTCGGTGGTGTATTTGATGGCGTTATCCAGCAGGATCAAAAGGATTTGTTTGAGCGCGTCCCGGTCGCCCAAAACGCTTATATCCTGTACCTCTTCAACGATCTCGCGCTGACGGTCCAACTGTTGCGCCTGGCGGCCAACTTCCTCGATCATAGGGCGGATGGAAATGACCTCCTGCGTCAGGCTCTGGCCGGCATCCGCGCGCGCGAGGATCAACAAGTTATTGACCAGCCAAACCAGACGATCACTTTCTTCCTCCAGATCCGTGAGCACGTCCTCACGTTCCTCGGCGGGCAGGGGCGGATCGCGATGCAGCAATGCCAGGTTGCCGCGTATCGTGGTGAGCGGAGTGCGCAGTTCATGAGAGACATCGGCCACGAAGTCGCGTTGCATTTTCAAGGCGCGGCTCACGCGCTGGTAGGCGTCCTGCAAACGGGTCAACATCGAGTTGAATGTATTGGCTAACTGGCCGATCTCATCATTCGGGCCGGTATGATTCACGCGCCTGGTGAAGTCGCTCTCGCTTCCAATCGCCTGGGCCGTTTGCGTGATGTGATGGGCTGTGGGATAATAGTGGCTTAATATCGCCGCCATGACCATGCCCCTGCTCGCCACTAAGGGTCCATAGATAAATAACTTCCCGTATGTCGTTGCGAGGAGGGCGCATTGCCCGACGAAGCAATCTCCTGGCACTTGAAAA
>JAKANW010000149.1 GCA_021823555.1 Chloroflexota bacterium | reverse complement strand
TGAAAATTGGCTTCGGCTTTGATATGTTGTTGCAAGAATATCTTCTCGTCCGCGATCATCTCAGGTAAAAATGTTCATTACTCTCGAAGGCCCCGAAGGCTCCGGCAAGACCTCTCACATCCCCCATCTCGTCGAGTACCTGCGTGAGAAGGGGTATACAGTTTTCCCCACGCGCGAGCCGGGCGGGACATCCATCAGCGAGCAGATCCGCGATATCCTGCACGACTTGAAGAATGCGGAAATGCACCCGCGCACCGAGACGCTGCTCTACCAGGCGGCGCGCGCCCAGATCGTGGAACAGGCCATCCGTCCACGGTTGGCGCTGGGCGAGATCGTGCTCTCCGACCGCTACGCTGATTCAACCATCGCCTATCAGGGCTACGGTCACCAGCAGGACCTGGAGCAGGTGCGGGCGCTGATCCGCTACGCGACGGGCGGGCTGGTCCCGGACCTGACCATCTTGCTTGACCTCGACGTGGAAGTGGGTCTGAAGCGCAAAACGAACGAATGGAACCGCCTGGATGCCTACACGGTCGAATTTCACCAGCGCGTACGGAAAGGGTACCTGGAACTGGCGAAGCAGGAGCCGGGGAGATGGGTGGTGGTGGACGCGGAACAAAGCTGGGAAAAGGTGCAGAGTGGGTTGAGAAAGGTGATTGAACGATGGCTGAAATGATGCAATCTCTCGTCCGGCGCGTCAAAAAGACCGAGCATGGATTTACGGATATCCTGCAGGCTGCAGAGGAAATCCTCGCCAGCCACAATTCGGCAGAGACGTTCGAACTGGCGCACCAATTATACGTTTCGAATGTGCCCCAAGCGCGCATGTTGGCGACCTTCCTGCTTGGAAAGCTGGCCGCCCACTCCAAGGAAAGCCTGGCCTTCCTGCATTTGCGCGTCAGCCTGGATGAAGACTGGCGGGTACAGGAAATCCTGGCGAAGGCATTCGACCAGTATTGCCAGGATACAGGCTATGAAAAGGCCATCCCCGTGATGCGAGACTGGTTGTCGGATACCAATCCCAACACGCGTCGCGCTGTGACCGAGGGTCTGCGCGTCTGGACCGCGCGTCCCTATTTTCAAGACCACCCCCAGGCCGCGATCCAGCTTCTTAGCCCAATGCGCTCGGACCCAAGCGAGTACGTTCGCAAATCTGTGGGCAATGCGTTACGCGATATCAGCCGCAAACATGAGCGCCTGATCGCGTCCGAGCTGGCGAGTTGGAACCTGTCTGAGAAACGCGTCCAGCAGGTTTACAAACTGGCCAGCAGGTTCCTGAAAAAATAACCATGGCGGTTGACCTTCACCTGTTCTCCACTCCCGGCGAAAACGATATTTGCTACATCGTTGAAGCCTGTCATCCTTATCTGGAGGGCAGGCCCGATGCCATGTTGGCCTACCTGCCGCTGGCCTCCCTGTACGCCGAACGCTGGCTAGAGGACAACCAGCGTTCCTTTCGGGGATTGGCCCGCCTGGAGACCATCAACACTGAATTGATGACCCTGCCGGAGATGGAGGATATTCTGCGGCGTGCTGCTCTGGTTTACATCACTGGCGGAAACACCTTTTTGCTCAACCATCGCCTGCACATCAGCAACCTCATCTCCTACCTGCGCAAGAAAGTATTGGCTGGTTTGCCTGTGGTCGCTTTCAGCGCCGGGACCGTGCTATGTGGTCCGAATATCCTGACATCCAACGACATTAACGTTGTCCCTACAACGTATTTCAAAGGGTTGGAGGCGACGTCGTTCAATTTCAACGTGCATTACCCGGACGACCCACTTGCCCGCGCTAACAAGGATGCGTGGTTGAGCGATTACCACGTCTTTCACGACAACCCGGTCATCATGCTGTCAGACGGGGCCTCCCTGCGGGTGAATGGACGGAAAACGACCCTCATGGGCGGCGAGGCGTGGATCCTGCGGAAGGATCAAGAGAAGCAGAAGATCGAGCCAGGGGTACTCTTGTCCGCATAGTATAAACGACCTGCAAAAAAGGATGCAGCCGTGTCCGATCCAATTCCACAAAACAAGTCTGAACTGCTGGCATTAATTGACCGCGAATGGTCAGCTCTGATGAAGGTTGTTGATCAACTCCTGCCCGAACAAATGGTACGGCCAGATCCGGGCAGCTGGTCGCCCAAAGATAATCTGGCTCATCTAACCGAGTGGCTCAAGATCCTGATTGGTTATCACATGGATAAACGCCCTGCCCACGAAGTCACTGGCGTTGCACCTGAAGTGACCAAAGATTGGGATTTCAACGTGATGAATGCGATTTTCTTTGAGCGCAACCGTCGCCGCCCCGCCGATGAAGTGCTGGCGGAACTCAAGCAGTTCCATGCCAGGATCGTTGAAAGGCTGCAATCCATGCCGTTTGAAGACTTAATGAAACCTTACCATGCCGACGATCCCGAGAAACAGCCCTTGTTGAATTGGGTGTTGGGAAACACAAGCGAACATTTTGCGGAGCATCGCGCGGCCATCGAAAAATCTATGTCAGATAAATAGCCTGTGATATACTCAACCCGTCGTCAACAGGGGTTTGGCTTTGCCTCTTCCGAGGTGGTCCGACGCCTGCCTTTTTCACCGCCCGCAACGCGAGCGCATTTGCTAGGAGAACTATGGAATCGAAGTTGTACGTTGGAAATCTGCCCTACTCGGCTACGGAAGAGGAGCTGAGCGCTCTCTTTGGGCAGGCAGGCACCGTGACATCGGTGGCAATTATCAAGGACCGCGAAACGGGCCGCTCCAAGGGGTTTGCCTTCGTGGAGATGAGCAGCGATGCCGAAGCTCAGAAAGCCATCAGCATCGTGAATGGCCAGAGCCTGGGCGGTCGTGACCTGCGCGTGAGCATTGCCCGCCCGCGCGAAGAAGGCGGTGGTCGCTCGTTCGGCAGCCGCGGCGGAGGAGGCTACGGCAATCGCGGTAGTAGAGGCGGGGGTGGCGGTCACCGTCGCGATTATTAAACCTCAATCGCAATTGAAAATCACCTCGGTCCGTAAGGCCGAGGTGATTTTTTATTACGGGACATCGTCCCCGCCAAGGGCATCACCGCCTGCAAGATCGGGCAGCGCCGATTCGATCTCCTCCGGGCTTTGACCAGCCTCCAGGCGGTCCACTACATCATCAAACGCGGGCGGCAGGTCCTCGCCCATCTCCCTGCCCATTTTGCGCATCATACGGCCGAGAGCTTTAGGATTTTCCTCCATACCTTCCAGGTTGCCGATGTTGCTTTCGAGGGAGTCGAGGCGCGACTCTTCTGATTTCGCGATGCGGACGCGCGTCATCCGCCGGCGGACATTTTCGCTCCCGCAATGGGAACAGGCCACGGGCCGCGTCCCGTATTCGCTGTAGCTCATGAACACGTCGAAGCGCTGGTGGCAGTTTAGGCAGACAAAATCATAGGTGGGCATGGACTAATTTTAACGGAAACAGGCCGGAGAGGGGAGGGAAGCGGGCGTCTTTGGTACAATATCGTCATGACTTCCGATCCAGATTTCAACCCGCGCCAGCCTAATCCATTGCTGATCGTCATCTCCGGCCCCTCAGGGGCAGGCAAGGATACGGTGGTACAGCGCATGCAGGAACGCGGGCTGCCCTTCCATTTTGTTGTGACAGCCACCACACGCCCGAAACGCGCCCATGAAGTGCATGGCAAGGATTACTTCTTCTTCTCGAAGGAAGAGTTCGCCCACATGATCGAGAAGGATGAATTGATCGAGTATGCCATGGTGTACGGCGATTACAAAGGCATTCCAAAATCACAGGTGCGCCAGGCGCTGGCCAGCGGCAAGGATGTGGTCATGCGCCTCGATGTGCAGGGCGCCGAAACGGTGCGCAAACTGGCGTCCGAAGCACTTTTGATTTTCATCACCACCGAAAATGAGCAGGAACTGGAGCGACGTTTGCGTGAGCGCAAGACAGAAACGCCCGAAGAATTGGCACTGCGAATTGCCACGGCCCGCAAAGAACTCCAGCGCATTGCAGCCTTCGATTACCTGATCGTCAACCGCGACGCCCAACTCGATGAGACGGTGGATACCGTACGCTCCATCATCGAAGCGGAACACCACCGCGTCCAACAAAGAAAGGTCAACTTGTGAACGAAACCCCCGCGTCTTCCCCGGACCCTTCGACACTCCCTTCGGTCGCAGGGCAACGCCTTCAGCCGGCCCCGCCTCCCCAATCTGTACGCGTCCCTCTGCCTGATTCCGTTCCCTACGTCACGTACACGCTCGCCGGGATCACGATTTTTTTCTATCTCCTGCAGGTTCTCAGTGTTTATTTGTTCGGATATGCTTATTCAGCATCACAAATGGACTGGCTGGAATTGTGGGGGGCGCAAATCAACACCGCCATTCAGCAGGGACAAATCTGGCGCTTCCTGACGCCCCTGCTGCTGCACGGTTCCATTTTGCACATCGGTTTCAACATGTATGCCCTGATCATCTTTGGCCGGGGGTTGGAACAACATTTCGGGCGCTGGCGCTTTTTGCTGCTTTACCTTTTGGGCGGCTTTTCCGGGAACGTGTTCTCGTTCCTGCTCACCAAAGGTTATTCCATTGGCGCTTCAACCGCGATCTTTGGCCTGCTCGCCGCAGAAGGGATTTTCCTCTACCAGAACCGGCTTCTGTTCGGCAGCCAAGTCAAGTCAGCGATCGGCAACATCATTTTTGTGGCCGCAATCAATCTCTTTATCGGGCTGGCGCCGGGGATTGATAACTGGGGGCACGTCGGCGGCTTGCTGGGCGGGCTGATCTTTGCCTGGTTCGCCGGTCCGCTCTGGAAGGTGGAAGGGTTTTATCCTGCCTTGCATCTTGTAGACCAGCGCGAGTTACGTGATGTCATCGTTGGCGCTTCCGCGGTCGTCCTGATCTTTGGTGCATTGGCCGTGTGGGGGATGTTTGCACCCATCTCATAGCAGCCAGTAGAACACTAAAAAGTGCGGCCGTTTTTCAACGACCGCACTTTATTTTTTGCAAACCGGATTAGCCTCCGTGCGCCAGTCTCGGATCAAGGGCATCGCGCAGACCGTCACCGATCAAGTTGAAGGCCAGTACAGTCAGCATGATGGCCAGGCCGGGAAAGAACACCAGGTGCGGTGCGTTGAAGACGCTGTTACGCTCCTCACCCAGCATCAGACCCCATTCGGGCGTCGGCTTTTCCGCACCCAATCCCAGAAACGACAGGGCCGCGGCATCGAGGATGGCGGTGGCGATGCCCAGCGTCCCCTGCACAACCAATGGCGTCAGCGCATTTGGCAGAATGCGCATGAATAGAATTCGAAAACTGGAAGCGCCCAAAGCCCTGGAGGCCTGAATGTAATCCAGTTCCTTGACTGAGAGCACGCTGGCGCGGATGAGGCGGGCATAGATTGGAATTGAGACGATGCCAATCGCCAGCAGGGCATTGATCAATCCTGGGCCGAGAACTGTAACGATGGCAATCGCAAGCAGCAAGGACGGAAAAGCCAACAGGACATCCATAGTGCGCATGATGATGGTGTCAATCCAGCCGCCAAAGAAACCGGAAGCCAGACCCAAGAGTCCTCCGACCAGGATGGCAAAGGTGATGGTTGTGAATCCGATCTGGAGGGACAGCCGCGAGCCATAGAGAATGCGTGAGTACAGATCGCGGTTGTTCCCGTCAATGCCCATGAAATGCTCAGGCTGGTCAGCCGGGCAGCCCAGCAGATGGATGCAGGGAGCGGCGCGCCGCGTGACGTTATCCAACGGCACGATCGGGTTGTAGGGGGCGAGGACGCCGGCAAAGATGGCGATCAATACCATAAACCCGAGCAGGAACAGGCCGACCTGCGCCGAGCGGTGGCGTAAAAATCTGCGTAAAGCCTCAACTGTCGGTGAACGGCGTTTATGGATGGGTTCAACAGAAAGGATGGCAACATCGTCAGTCATGAGACAGCCTCATCATTGGAGTCGGATACGCGGGTCGAGGTAGGCGTATGAGAGATCTACGATCAGATTGACCAACACGAAGATGATGGCAATCACAACGGTAAATCCCTGTACGACCGGATAGTCGCGGCTCAGAATGGAGCTAACGAGCATCGTCCCAACCCCCGGCAGCAGGAATACAGTTTCGGTCAGAATGGCGCCCGAAAGCAGTCCGCCGGTTTCGAGACCGACAATCGTAACAATTGGGATCAACGCATTACGCAAGGCATGCTTCAAGATGACCAACCGTTCCAGAAGTCCTTTTGCGCGCGCCGTGCGGATGTAATCCAGGCCGAGCACCTCCAACATGCTGGAGCGCGTCATGCGGGCGATAATAGCCAGCGGGATGGTCCCAACAGCGACCGATGGGAGGACCAGATGCCAGAGGGAATCCTTGAACTGCGTCCAGTTGCCTGTAAAGGCGCTGTTAACCAGCACCATGTTTGAAAGGAAGTTAACCGCGAAACGCGGAAAGCCTGTCCAATCCTGCACCCCCCAGAGGGTTGCAAGTGGTTCCAGGCTGATGCCTGAACTGAAACGTCCGGATGGGGGAATAAAGAATGGTGTTCCTTTGAGCATGAGGGCGAACACGTAAGCCAGCATCAGTCCCAACCAGAAGACCGGCATGGACACACCTGTGTTTGCGAGCACCATGGTGATGGTATCCACCCACTTTCCGCGCCGTACGGCAGAGACGATTCCGAGCAGAATGCCAGAGGTTGTGGAAAAGAGCATCGCACAAATGGTCAATTCAACAGTCATCGGCAGGCGCTCGGCAATGATATCAACCACGGGGCGGCCAAAGCGGATGGAATTGCCCCAGTTGCCCTGGATTACGTTGAACAGATAACGCACGAATTGCACTGGCAGCGGGTCATTCAGGCCAAAGCGTTCACGGAAGGCATTGCACATTGCTGGCGTTGCACGTTCCCCCAGGATCGCCACACAGGGATCACCGGGGATAAGGCGAACAATAATAAAGGTAACCAGAAGGATTCCAAGCAGGACAGGGATAAGCAATAGAAGACGTCGGATGATAAATTGACTCACGGGCAACCCTCAT
>JAKANW010000148.1 GCA_021823555.1 Chloroflexota bacterium | reverse complement strand
TCGTTGTGGGAGCAAGGGAAAACAAGCTGAATTGCGCCTTGACCAGCAGGTCATTCTCTCGGACCGTAACCGTGTAATTTGAAGCGAAGCCAGCCGTCGCGAAGACATTGCTCTGGCGCGTTTTTCCATCCGAAAATTGGATCTCGAGCCTGTGATAGGGACTGAATCCATAGGCCAGCGCATGGCAAATGGAAACATCGCAGGTAAATCTCTGCGGACCCAACTCCTTCAAAGGCTGCGCGTCACTGCAATCGGGTTGCTCACATTCGTACAGGATCCCCGAAGTAATTGTGACCGGCTCACCAGTCAATTCCTGCTCGAATGTAAATTCCATCGTCGGCTTGGGACCTGTATCCGCAAGCACGACATGAGCAGGCAGAAACAGTTGAATGAGAATAAACGACAAAAGGAATATTCTGAATTTAGTCATCGGTCTCTCCCGGGTGCGGTTTGATTGTGATGGTCAATTGGGACATGAGAGGAATTATAACGGGAGAGGATGGGGAATAGCGCAGAATCATTTGAGAGAGATTTGAATGATAGAATTAGCTCATGGCAACCCCTACCCAACTCAAAATGGGATTTGATGGTATCGAGGAAGTTCAGGAGGAGAAGAAACCGGAACTCTCCAATGGCCGCGCCAACAAACTAGACCCGCAAGACCGCGCCTTTCATGATTGGTATCGGTTCGTGTTATCCTTTCCGCCGCATTTGGTGAGAGACTACATCGAGAAATTTGGATTAGATAAAAATAGCGTGATTCTTGATCCCTTTTGTGGGACGGGTACAACGCTGGTGGAAGCCAAATTAGCAGGAATGAAAGCAATCGGGTTGGAGGGAAACCCATTCCCATATTTTGCGTCATCGGTCAAAACAGATTGGAATTTAGACGCAGATAAATTATTTGTGCGGGCGCGGCAAGTTGCAGAAAAAGCAGTGGCGATTTTCAAGGTACAGGGAATTGATGATAATCTTTCGTTTAGCGACCCAAAAGATTTGCAGCTTAGGACACTATCGCCCGAAACAGAAAAACTAATTCTGGCAAACTCGGTCAGCCCGCTTCCTTTGCATAAAACTTTGGTCCTGTTTGAATGTCTAAAACAATTTGAAGATGAGCCTTTTTATCGTCATGCGCTGCTGGCTTTGGGAAATGCCTTGGTCTTTAAAATCAGTAATCTGCATTTTGGGCCAGAGGTGGGGGTCAAGAATCCGAAAGCAGATGTGCCTGTCGTTTCAAATTGGCTGTTTGAAATCGATAAAATGGTAAATGATCTGCGTCAAGTAGCGGGAAAAACCTATCCCGACGCGAGGGCCTATTTGGCAGACGCACGCAGCTTTGACGTGATCGAACCGAACTCTGTTGACGCAGTAATCACTTCACCGCCCTACCCGAATGAAAAAGACTACACACGAACCACGCGTCTCGAATCTGTTTTACTTGGATTTATAAACAACAAAGAAGAATTGAGAGAACTCAAAAAACGGCTCGTTCGGTCGAACACACGCGGGATATACAAAGGCGATGACGATGACCAATGGGTCTCTGATTTTCCAGAGATTCAACAGATTGCAGACGAAATCGAACAACGCCGCATCGAGCTTGGAAAGGACTCAGGATTTGAAAAGCTTTACCCAAAAGCCGCAAAATTATATTTTGGCGGCCTGGCAAAGCATTTAGCTAACTTACGTAAAGTTCTCCGGCCCGGCGCGCAATTAGCCTATGTGGTCGGAGATCAGGCATCATATTTGCGCGTGATGATAAGGACTGGACAGATATTGGGAAATATAGCTCAAAAGCTAGGCTATGAACTCGTAAACATTGACTTATTCCGCACCAGATTGGCAACTGCCACAAAAGAGCAACTACGTGAGGAAGTCGTCATTTTGAAATGGAGAGGGTAAGCTATGGGAAACAAAGAGCCAAATCGTTATTCGAAAATTCTCGAAGCCATTTTCATGAAGCATTTCAAGAAGGATGTAACCGAGATCGAATTCGAGCGGACAGAATTCAGCCAAGTTGCGGATGAATTGGGAATCGCATTGCCAAAGAATTTAGGCGATGTGCTGTATTCATTCAGACACAGAACGCTTTTGCCAAAGTCCATCACTTCAAAGGCTCCGAGAGGCCATGAGTGGATCATCAGACCAGCCGGCAAAGGGAAATACAAACTCGCGATTGCAAAACAGTCCGTGATTGTCCCTTCAAGTATCTTGGCAGAAACCAAAATCCCGGATGCCACTCCCGGAGTCATTGCCAAATATTCGATGAATGATGAACAATCCCTTTTGGCAAAATTACGCTACAATCGTTTGATTGATATTTTCACGGGGATTACCTGCTACTCCCTGCAAAACCACTTGAGAACTACCTTACGTGACGGCTCGCAAGTCGAAACGGATGAAATCTATATCGAACTTGATAAACGCGGCGCCCCTTACGTTTTGCCTGTTCAGGCAAAAGGCGGCAAAGACAAAATCGGCGTCGTACAAATTGAACAAGATCTTGAATTGTGTACGCTAAGATTTCCGCGCTTGATTTGCAGAGCAATTGCTGCTCAATTCATGGAAGATGATCTCATTGCGCTTTTTGAATTTGAGCAAACGGATGAAGGAATCAAAGTCTCTTCTGAAAAGCACTACAAGCTGGTAAAACCCAATGAACTGTCGCCCGAGGAACTACAAAGTTATTCAGTGCGACAAAATTAATGCAAAAAACCGCGGGCTCATCACCTGCGGTTTTATCGGATACATGTACTGGTTTTTGCTACCTCGTCACCTGCCACGTCATCGTGACAGAATCAGGCGTGATGCTCACAGATTGAAGCGTGGCATTGGGGCGGCGCTGGCTGAAATTTTCAAGGCGGTTGGCAATGGTCTGGTTCCAGATGTCCACCCGGTTTTGCTCCACCGCAACCCCGTCCAACTGTGCATTGGATACGGCGGCGGTCAGGTGTCCGCTCGCTACCCCAAGATCGAGACGGAATGAGAGCGAATCCGTTTTGCTGGTGTCATTGACCCGTTGGCGCTGTCCCGTCACGAGGATATAACCGGACTGGAGCGAAACGTTTAACTCGGTGATCAGCGGGTCAGCCAGCGACGATTGGATCGTGCTCTGCAGTTCCTGCTGCGCAATGCTCGTCTGCACGTTGAGCGACCCGTTTGCATTGCGCGTGATCGTTGCTTCACAGGCGGTCAACGGGAGGGCGAGAAGAAGGATTACCAGAAACAAAATGGGTAACGTGCGAATTTTTGTTTTCATTTTTTACTCCATGGTCAGAATTTCCTATAACATATCAGTCGCGCATTACTGGGATATTATGCCGGCGTAAAAGTTTTGTAATCTTCCAGAGTGAGATACTGATGTTACACACCGTCCCGTCGCGAAGCACCCTGTAAGGGAAGGTTTGGGCAGAAAGCAAGCCTAAGTTACGGGAATCTCAAACCACTGGCGCAGCTCAATCACCAGACTGGCCTGGTCGAAGCCAGTGGACAGGCTCGCATGCGCAGGAAATCCATTGAAGCGCTGATCGAATGCTTCTTCGAAAAACCCGACCGCAGCCAGCCGATGCACATTGCCGTTTTGCACGGGAACGCGCTGGCGGGGGCCCAGGCGATTGCCGAGCGCATCCACCAGGAGTACAACCCGAAGGAATTGCTGATCAACATTACCGGGCCTGTGCTGGGCACCAACACCGGTCCGCGGGCGCTGGCATGGTGCGGGTATACAGAAGAGTAGACATCACCTTATAATGTGAGCATGTTCATAGACCACGTAGAAATCCAGGTTCGGTCTGGCAAAGGCGGTGACGGCATGGTGCACTTCCGCCGCGAGAAATTCGTCCCACGCGGCGGGCCGGATGGCGGCGACGGCGGTAAAGGCGGCGACGTTATTTTTGAAGTCCGGCCCACGCTCAACACGCTCTCGGCTTTTCGCCAAAACCAGAAATTTGCTGCACAAGATGGCGGCGCGGGGGGCAGCGCCCAAAAGACCGGTCGCGGCGGCGATGATCTCGTGATCTTCGTCCCGCCAGGCACGGTCATCTTCGATGTTTCCACGGGCGAGATCCTCGGCGACCTGACCGCGCCGGGCCAACGCCTGACCGTCTGCAAAGGCGGGCGCGGCGGACTCGGCAACCAGCACTTCGCCACCTCCCGCAACCAGGCGCCGCGCACCGCCGAACGCGGCGAACCGTTTGAGGAGAAACGCCTCAGGCTGGAACTGAAGCTGATCGCCGACATCGGGCTGATCGGCGTCCCGAACGCGGGCAAATCCACCCTGCTTTCGGTCCTGACCAACGCGCAGCCCAAGATCGCGGCCTATCCCTTCACCACGCTCGAACCCAACCTGGGTGTGGCCCAGGTGGACGACGATACGACTGTGGTGCTGGCCGACATCCCCGGGCTGATCGAGGGTGCACATACCGGCGCGGGACTCGGCCACGACTTCCTGCGGCACATCCAGCGTACGCGCGTCCTGATCCATCTGCTGGATGGCCTTTCGGAGGACCCGGTCGCAGACTACAGCCAGATCAATTCGGAGCTATCGTTGTTCGACGCGAACCTCGGCAAAAAGCCTCAGCTTGTAGCGCTCAACAAGATAGACCAGCCCGAAGTCCAGGAAAGACTCGCAGACATCCGCAAGAAATTCAAGAAACAAAAAGTCGAGTTCGTGACAATTTCGGCCCTGGCCAGGACAAACACACGAGAGCTGTTATTGCAAGCCGCCGCCAGGCTGGCCGAAACTCCCCCCCTGGAAGAAGCCGAAATACCGGTACCCATTTATCGTCCGGAAAAAGATGCGAGCCAGTTCAACGTCACGCGCGAAGACGACGGCGTTTGGCGTCTCTCCGGCGCGGCTATCGAGCGCGCCGCCGCCATGACTTACTGGGAACATGATGGATCTGTGCGCCGTTTCCAAAAACTGATGGAAAAACTTGGAGTGGACGAGGCCTTGCGCAAAGCGGGCGTTCAGGAAGGCGATACCGTCGCCATTGGCGATTATGAGTTGGAGTGGCAGGAATGATAGAAGGGCACGATACCGTGCCTTTCTTTTTTCAAATGAGAAGACCTCGGAGTTCCCTCCGAGGTCTTTGGTTTCGATGCAAGTCTCTTACTTCTTGGCCTTTTTGGTGGTAGACTTCACAACTTTCTTAGGCGCCTTCTTGGCTTTCTTTTCGATCTTCTCGGAGCGCCCCATGGCATCCATCACAGCCACCGAGGTGATTTGCACAATGGCATTGACATCGTCACCGGTCTGCAACACATGCACCGGAGCGCCCATGCCCAGCAGGATCGGGCCAATGGCCTTGGCCTTGCCGAGGCGGGCCAGCAATTTGTAGGCAATGTTGGCAGACTCAAGCGACGGGAAGACCAATACATTGGCGTCCTTGACTGCGCTGAACGGGTAACGCTCTTCCATGATCTCAGGCACCACTGCTGTGTCAGCCTGCATCTCGCCATCCACAGACAACTCGGGGCAGCGTGCTTTAACCAGTTCAACAGCTTTCCGCACCTTCTCCGAGAGCGGGTGCGGCGTGGAGCCAAAGTTCGAGAACGACAGGAAGGCCACGCGCGGGTCGAGTTCCAGTTTGGCAGCAAAGTCTGCCGCCAGGCAGGCAATCTCGGCCAAGTCTTCGGGCGTCGGGTCAATGTTGACCGTGGCATCTGTGAAGAGATAGACGCGGTCTTCAACGATCATGATGTACACACCCGCGGCGCGGGTTGCGCCTTTGGCAGTGTGATGGATCTGCAGCGCCGGGCGGATGACTTCAGGATAATCGTAGGTCAGGCCGGAGACAAACGCATCTGCATCACCCATCCTGACCATCAACGGGCCAAGCACGTTCGGCTCGCGCACGATCTTGGCGGCATCGTTCATCGTCAAGCCCTTGCGGTTGCGCATTTCGTAATAGGCAGCCGCATACTTATCCAACTTCTTGAAATTGGAAGGGTCGGTCACCTCAGGCTTGAAATCAATGCCCAGGGTCTGGAGTTGCTCCTGGATCACGTGCGGACGACCGATCAGGATCGGTGTGGCAATGCCTTCTTCCGTGACCTGGTAAGCGGCGCGGATGATCTTCTGCTCCTCGCCCTCGGCGAAGACCACACGCTTTTCCCCACCCGAGGAACGCGCCTTATTCTGGAAGAAGTAACGTACCTGCTCGCCCTTGCCCTGGCGGTAAGCCAGTTGCTCGCGATATTCGTCAATGTCAATGGTCTTGCGGGCCACGCCGGTCTTCATGGCCATTCCAGCCACGGCGGGAGCTTCCCACAACAGGACGCGCGGGTCGAGCGGCTTGGGGATGATGTATTCACGGCCAAACTTGAGGCTATCCACCCCATAGGCGCGCAGCACGGAATCGGGCACATCTTCCTTCGTCAACGCCGACAACGCCCTGGATGCCGCGAACTTCATCTCCTCGTTGATGGCGCGGGCGCGCACATCCAGCGCGCCGCGGAAGATGAACGGGAAACCGAGCACATTGTTGATCTGGTTCATATAATCCGAACGCCCGGTGGCAATGATCACATCCTTGCGGGCCGCCCTGGCCAGGTCAGGATTGATTTCAGGATCAGGGTTTGCCATGGCAAACACGATCGGATCCTTGGCCATGGACTTGACCATTTCGGGAGTCATCACGTTGGCTACAGAGAGGCCGTAGAACACATCCGCCCCTCGCAGTGCATCCGCCAGAGTGCGGGCATCTGTGTCAACGATGAAGCGCTCCTTGTACTTGTTCATGCCCTCGGTGCGGCCTTTGTAAATCACACCACGGCTATCGCACATCATGATATTTTCGCGCTTCACACCCCAGCGGATGGCCAACTCGGCGCAGGAAATGGCCGAAGCGCCCGCACCGGAAATGACCACGCGCACTTCACTATGCTTCTTGCCCACGATTTCGAGAGCGTTCGCCAGCCCCGCCGAAGAGATGATGGCGGTGCCATGCTGATCATCGTGGAAGACCGGAATATCAAGCATGCCCTTGAGCGTTTCTTCAATGTAGAAGCACTCAGGCGCCTTGATATCTTCCAGGTTGATGCCGCCGAAGGT
>JAKANW010000147.1 GCA_021823555.1 Chloroflexota bacterium | reverse complement strand
GTGTGGCTGGTGCGGGCCGCATCGCCAGCCTGCAAGAGCTCGCAGGCGTAGTCCAGCTCATGCAGCAGCTGCTTGAACCAGAGCTCATAGACCTGGTGGATGACAATGAAGAGCAGCTCGTCGTGATCGGCGCCATTCGGCCCCTGGCTACGCGGCGTCTGGAGCTGGATATAGACCGGTTTGGTGGTGACCAGCTCACTCGTCCCGGAGCCGACGCGGGTGTCCTCCGTCACGGCGCGCGCATCCATCTCCCAGGTGGTCAAATTATCGGGCAGGGTCACTGTCACCTGCGCGCTCCCGTTCTGGCCGGTATTGACCACCGCTTTGTAATAGGCTGTATCCTTGAACTCCTGGCGCACATCAATCACGCCCAGGTCTCCCGCGCCTTTTCCGCCTCCTCCGCTGCCGCTGGCCAGGCCGTCCGTCTCCGAGCCTTGATAGTTGGCATTGAAATCCTCGGCATCCAGCACAATGCCGACCGAAGTTTGCACGCTCAGGGCGCGCACTGGGTAGAACGCATCCAGGATTGGCGCGGAGTTGGGCGCGGCCAGCGCCAGCGCGGCTTTATCCACCAGCGCCAGCGAGACCTCGGCCTGCACAGGCTTGCCGCTTGAATCGGTTGTCCTGACGGTATAGGTCACCTGGTCTTGTGGGCCGGCAACCTTCTTATCCGGCGTGACCTGCACTGTCAGCTCCTGAGCGGTGGTATCCACCTTCAACTGCTTCACGCCCGTCTTGAAATCAGGCTTGCCTTGCGCCCCACCCTGAATGACCACCACCGAGAAATACACGTCCGGCGCCATATCCTTTGTGATCGGCAGATCATAGACCGTGCTGTTGCTGGTGAGCAAGATCACATCGTGCTGGTAGATGTGGCCGCGTTCATAGGTGATCAACGCATACGATGGTGACTGGAACGGTGAAGCGATCAGCACCTTCGCCGTATCGCCGGGCGCATAAGAGTCCTTATCGGCCACCAGGTCAAAGGTGCGGTCGTTCGTCTGGCGCCACGCCACGTATTTTTCACTCGCTACCCACACCACCGTCGAGGCCGTGTGCGTATGACCTTTGGCATCGCGGACGGTGACCGCCGCCTTGTAGACCCCGCCATCGGGAGGCGTAAACTCGACCTGCGCCAACCCGTTCTCATCCAGGACGACAGCCGGCTTCCGTTGAACCAGCGTTTCCTTCACCGAAGTTTCCCACGTCAACTGCCCGTTCGCGTCCTGCTTCTGGACGCTGAACCATTCCTCCTTGTAAAACGCCACGCTGACCGTCTGCCCCGGCAGCGGATTCGAGTTCCAGTCCAGCGCAGTCACTTCGAACAACTGCGGCTTCCCCGCCGTGCCCAGATAATCCACCGGACGGATGCCCGCGTAAGCCAGGCTCTGGTGCACCACCACGCTGCCGCTGCCGCTGACCAGGCTGCCGGCCACATCGGTCACATTGACATTGAACGTGACGCGGCGGCTGAGATTATCCTTGCCGAGGCTGGCAGGCTGGGTGACTGCAAAATGTCCCTGCTCATCGGTGACGCCGCTGCCTTCGTTCAACGTCCCGGCGGTGGGCTGGCTGGCATTGGCGGCATACCAGTTCAGGCCATAATCGGTGAAACTGAACCCGGAATACTTGCTCGAAGGGGTGAACTCGTAGGCCGAGGCTTCTGTAAACCACGATACATCCGCGCCGACCACATTGCCGCCCGAGTAATAAGCCGCATCCACCTTGAAGGGTATCTGATCGCCCACCAGTACATTGGCCGCGTCTGCCCCGGCCGTGACGGTAAATTCCGGTTTGCGATACTCGGCCACCCGGAACGACAGGTCAGCGAAAATATCCTTGGGGCTATAACCAACGGCAATATCGTACGTGCCAACCGGCGCGTCAGCGCTCAACTTGAAGGCGCCATTGAACGTACCCGCGCCTGACACCTTCCACACCTCCTGGGAAACCTGCTCGTCCAGGTTGGTGATGGTGACATATATAAAGGACTTGTTCGGCAGGCTGTAATGCAGGTCATCGTTCTGGCGCAGGATGCCCTTGATCTGCACTTCCTGCCCGGGTCGGTACACAGGCCGGTCGGTGTAGAGATAGGCAAAGGGTCCGGAAGTGGAGCCGTAGTATCCACTCCATGCGCCGAATTCCCCGTATGACATTCCGCTGCCCCAGTCTTGTGAGATAAACGCTGTCTGGCCTGTTGCATCCACGCGGGCATAGACTGGTTCAGACTTTCCGCTGAAATAGACCAGGCCACCCTCGTCGGTTTGAGCTGTCCCCAACTCCACCATCGTCCGGTTATAGATCGTGACTTGAGCGCCCGGCACAGGCTTGCCGGTTTCCAAGTCCACCACCCAGGCCAGCGCCTCGGAATCGGTTGTTTTGAGCGTGATGTTATCGGTGGCCACCATGAAGACCGCCGCCTGCAGGAAATGCGTGGAGTAATCGAACGGCTGCGCTTTCAGGCCGACCAGGTAATAACCAGGCTGGAGTTTTCCCTGCCCATCCAGGTCAATTTTGACGCGCCTGAATTCATTCTCTGCGGATGGCCTATCCGGTGTCCACGACATAACCGCGGATTGGTCCGCCAGGTTGAAAGCTTCAGCCGGCTGGTCCCCGGCGATGATCTGGGAGAACTGGTCAAAGGTCAGGGAGTAAACCGAAATATTCAAATTGCTTACATTGGTGTACTGGAAGTACATTTCATGCGCGCCCTGCTGGCGATAGATCAATGGGGAATACGGAAGCAGCATCTGTGCAGTGGGATCGCGCGGCGCGGTCTTGAAGCTGAAGGAATATTCATCCCTGATCGGGTTGCCGTAGATATCCGTCATGCCCGGCAGGATGCGCACCACATAGTCAGTGGAAGGCTCCAGGCCATAAAACGTCAACTGGTTGCTATAGTCGCTGTAGTAGGAAGTGACCTGGGCCGGTTTGGGCGTGATCTGCACCTTGCCCTGCATACTGGATAACTTCATGGGCGAATCGAAAGTAATGGTCATCCATGAATCAAATGATTTCTGCGTGGAGTCGGGCGCGGGCGAGACCGCTTTGATGCCCGGCAGAGGCACGGTGGAAAGCTTTAGCGTCAGCCCTTCCTGCAAGGTCCCGCCATCTGCGGCCTGTGCGGAGCTGGCCAAGGTCAGATCGTAAAAGCTGGCGATGACCAGGTTCTGGCTGGGTTTCAGGGTCAGGCCGGTTCCATCCTTGCTCCATTTCAACTGGAGAGGCACCGTCTTTTTGGTTTCGCGGTTCAGCATGGAAAGCGCCGCCGCTACGCTATCCTGGTTCATCGGTTGGCTGAACATGATGCTAAAAGTCTGGTCCAATAAGACATTAGCCACCTGGGTCTTCGGATTGTCCTCCCCATTGACTAATGAATAATGCAAAACCTGAGGCGCCTCCGTTTCGAACGACCAGGAATACCCCTCTTTCAAACCGATCCCGGCCGCATCCACCAGGTTGGGTTTGACCTGCACGTGATAGGTAGTGCCGCTCGCCAGGCGCGTCTCCGGCTGGAAGACATACACCGACGAATTGATCCATTGTCCCTGTCCGGCTACATCAGGGGAAATTTCCAGTGGCTGAGGCAGGCCCGACTGGTCTTCCTGGATCGTCAGCGGCACCACCGGTTTGTTGAAAATGACCGTGACGGTCGAATCGGTGGCAACCAGCTGTGCGCCGTCAGCCGGGAAAACCTGTCCAACCAGGAGCAGGTCCACGGTCCGGTAAGGGAAGCGCAATTCATCAGACGGCGCAGTCCCATCCAGCGCGGCCGCAGCCGTTGTAAAGACGCCTGTATAATTCGATTCAGCTTTTAGCTTATCCTTGGGTTTGAATTGAAAAGTGAATCCATCCTGCCAACTGACATCTCCTGCCACAGACTTTCCGCCCGCATCCAACAGGCTCCAGGCTGCTCCCGTTTTCCGGCGGTCCATCTCCCGGTCAAATTTGATCACGATCACGGGCGAAAGGTCCAGCCGTTCCCCCACCAGGGGCGATTGCTGCACCGCTTGGGGAGCCAATCCCTGTTCAGGCTGAACGACCAGCGGTTCAGGTGTCGCCGTTTGCACGGAAGCAGGGCCGCAGCTGGGCAGCAACGTCAACGCTGCAAAGATCATCGCAATACGCAGGAATGTTTTCATCAGAGCGATCCTCCCGATGGTGTTTGGGATATCATGGTGAGTATGCCTTTATAAGTTTGAAACGTCAAGCAGGCATCTGACAAAATTACGCAAAATCATTGGAAATTGGAACCGTCCCGAAGGTTGGTTGTAAAAGGCCAAAATCGGCTCAAGTTCAACCTTCGGAACGTTGCCCTCAACTTGTTTGAAACACATCCAAATCAATAAGCGTTCCTGTTCGTCAGTTTTCGACGCTGTTTGCATTTGGAAAGTTCCATTTCCAACTGCAATAAAAGTGCTAGAATCATCCAAGTTGGTCTGTAACCTTCTTCTCATCTCGTTATTGAACCCGGAGGCCTTATGCCAGACAATTTCAGACGCAAACCATTACCAGTGCTGCTGCGCAAGGTGCTGGTGATCAACTTTCGACCGGCAACGATCCCAAATGAATGGACCGGCACCGATGATCTGGTAGAGCAATATATTTCGACGATGAGAACGGCCAGCGGCGATATAGTGATCTATCAGGTAGCCAACAAATTGGATGCGCCCAAATATCCGCTTTTGCTGGATGGCCGCCAATATGACGACAGTACCTGGACGCAGGCCATGAACAATGACCAGGCCGCTTTCCGTGACGCGCATGGCAATTATATGATGGCTGATTACCAGCGCATCCTGCAGGACTTCAATATCGTGGATGCGATCCAGGGCAAACAGGTGGATGAAGTCTGGATGTTCGGCGGGCCATATTTCGGCTTTTACGAAAGCCGCATGGTCGGAAAAAACGCATTCTGGTGCAATGCACCTGCCATCGTACTCAACTCGCGACGGTTCGTGATGATGGGCTTTAATTACCAGCGTGATGTAAGAGAAATGGTTCATGATTTCGGTCATCGCGTCGAGAGTATCCTGGCCTGGAAGTTCGGTTCGCAGACCCTTCTCCAGCAACTATATGCCCCCCAGCCTCCGGCCCCGGCGGCCATGCCCGCGCCGAAGAACGATTTCGAGCAATGGCTGCTGGTCCATGGGACAGTGCATCGCAAACCCGGCGGCGCGGACTATGGGCAGGACGAGATCGCCTGGGTTACCGCCTTAAACCCCGATTGGTTTCCCCCATCGGTGGATCCGAGTAGAGTCAACTAAGCCAGAGACAGTTTAGATTGGCTTGCAATACTTCAGTCCCGCCTCCCGGCGGGATTTTCTCTCCTGCTATAATCAGCCCTATTCAATATGGCCCCGCATACCAATACAAAACCAGTACCTCCGCTGTTGCTGACAGCGGCTTATTATTTATCTTTCATCACATTGGGCATGGTCACCGCCGCAGAAGGGCCGAGCCTGCCCACCCTGGCGAATCACACCTCCAGCCGCCTCGACCAGATCAGCCTGATCTTCGTCTTCGGCGCGCTGGGCTACCTGCTCGGTTCGTTGGCTGGCGGCCTGGCTTACGACAGGCTCCCCGGACATCGCTTCATGGCCATCACCCTGCTGGTTATGATGGCAGTCGTGGGAATCATCCCGTTGGCAGCCTCGTTATGGGTCTTGCTGCTGGTCATGTTCAGCCTGGGATTCGCCAAAGGCATCCTCGACGTGGGCTGCAACACCCTCCTGCAATGGGTGCATGGCGAGAAGGTTGGCCCCTACATGAACGGCCTGCACTTCTTCTTTGGGCTGGGATCGTTTCTCTCCCCTGTCCTGCTGGCCCAGATCATTTCAATAACACATGAAATCTACTGGGTCTTCTGGAGTATCGCGCTCTTAATCCTGCCGCTGGCATTCTGGTTTTGGTTCCTGCCGGAACCGGCGCACCTGCATACCGCCAGGCAGGAACGATTACCGATCCCAATCGCGCCGGTCACGCTCATCGTCATGGCGTTCATTCTCTACGTCGGGGCTGAGACGGGCTTCGGTAACTGGATCTACACTTACGCCACCTCCCTCGACCTCGCCACGGCGGTCACTGCCGCTTATCTGACGTCTGCATTCTGGGGATTGTTCACCCTTGGGCGGCTGCTCGGCGTCTGGGTTTCCACCCGCCTCCGCCCCCGCTCGATCCTGTTCCTGGATCTGGCAGGCTGTCTCGCCAGCCTGGGCCTGATCCTGTTGGCGGGCAACTCCGCTCCCCTGTTGTGGATCGGCGCCATCGGGCTGGGACTCTCGATGGCATCCGTCTTCCCATCCATTCTCATGCTGGCAGGTGAATCCATGCGCGTGACCGGGACGGTCACCGGCTGGTTCCTGGTCGGCGGGGGCCTGGGGAACATGATCGTCCCGTGGCTGATCGGTCAGGCTTTCACTGCTGCCGGCCCGCGTGCAATGATGAATATCCTGTTCGTTGACCTGATAGGCAACCTGCTGGTCCTGCTCGTCTTCATTTACAGTAAACGCGTGATCGCACTCTCAACTGCGTGAGCATTTTCCATTGCTTGTAGAATCAGTTGATTTCATCTACAATACAGCAAACAAAAGGAGACCGTATGCTTGAAGATCCAATGCAACAGCCGTCAACAGTAAAGAAGTCATCGCCAACCTGGTTATGGTGGCTTATCGGGGGCGGATGCGGCCTCCTGCTCTGCGTAGCGGCGCTCGTCGTCGGCGGTCTGATGGTCTTTGCACCGGTCACCGGCCAGGTCTTTAGCGCGATCAGCACCGAGGCTCCAAACGCCCCGATCCCGAACCTTGCCCCCACCACAATCGTTAATTCCCATCCCCAGGCCAAAGGCAATAGCATGGGCGATCCGAACGCACCCGTCAAAATCATTGAATACGCCGATTTCCAGTGCCCCTACTGTCTCCGCTACTGGCAGGATACCGAGCCAAAGATCATCTCGACCTATATAGCCACCGGCAAGGTCTATTATCAGTAGTTCACGAAAACGCAACATGGGCATTGCGAGAAACGACATCAGCCAGATCGAATAAATCTTCAACGGCATGAGCAAGCATGTGTGCCAAGCGACGTA
>JAKANW010000146.1 GCA_021823555.1 Chloroflexota bacterium | reverse complement strand
CATTTAGTCGATGCATACCGCGCCTTGTATCCTGAAAAAGTTGAATATACCTGGTGGACTTACCGGGTAAATGCCAGGGCAAGGGGTATTGGTTGGCGGCTCGATTATTTCCTTGTCTCTGAAGAAATCATGCATGCCGTTAAGGATGTGGTTGTTCACGGTGACATTATGGGATCGGATCACTGTCCGGTGACACTATCTTTGGACGAATCGGCCATTGATTAGCCCCTGGTCGGGTATAATTGTCTTGAATTAGTGGCGAAGGAGTTTTATGGTAAAGCAAAAAATTCTATTGGTTGATGACCACGAAGTGGTCCGACTGGGATTGAAATCATTACTGGAGCGCAACCCGCAATTTGAAGTTGTTGGGGAGGCCGGTTCGGCCCGCGAGGCCATCGAGCAAGTGACCACACTCCAACCCGATGTGGTGGTCATGGACATCCGCCTGCCGGGCACATCGGGCATTGAGGCCTGTGAGGAGATTGTCAATCGCTTCCCAGGCACCAAAGTCATTATGTTGACCTCGTATGCGGAGGATGAAATGTTGTTTTCGGCCATCCGCGCCGGGGCTTCGGGCTATATCCTGAAGCAGATCGGCAGCGAGGATCTGGTGAAGGCGCTGGAGGCGGTGGGACGCGGCGAGGCCCTGCTTGATCCGGCCGTCACCCAGCGAGTCTTCCAGGAAGTGCGCAGGGCTGTGAAGGAAGAGGAGGCTTCGGCCTTTGCCCATCTGAGCCAGCAGGAGAAGCATGTATTGTTGCTGGTTTCAGAAGGTAAGACCAACCGCGAGATCGCCAAAAACCTGTTCCTGGGGGAAGGCACCGTGCGGAATTACGTTTCGAGCATCCTGTCAAAACTGGGGGTCAATAACCGGGCAGAGGCTGCAGCTTATGCAGTGGAGCACAACCTAAGAGAATACATCGCCACCTGACCTGCGTTTTTGCGCAGGTTTTCTTTTCGCACAAGAGCCGCACTATAATGGGAGGTATGGATAAAACTGACCTTTCCCTGCTCTTTCTCGGTAAAGCCGATGACGCTGACTGTGCGCGTGCCCTGGAGTTCTGCCAGGAGCGCTTCGCGCGCGTGACCTTTTGCCTGGGCCGCTGGGGCGATCCCCTGCCACCCGATATCCGCGCCTGGGAGGGCGATTACATCGTCTCGTATCTCTCGCGCTGGGTGGCGCCCGCCGACCTGCTGGCGCGCGCCCGTAAAGCTGCCATCAATTTTCATCCAGCCTCGCCGGAATATCCCGGCATTGGCTGCAATAATTTCGCGCTGTATGAGGATGCCAGGGAATACGGCGCGACCTGTCACCACATGGCTTCGAAGGTGGACACCGGCGCGATCATCGCCGTGAAGCGTTTTCCCGTCTACCCCAATGACGATGTAGATTCGCTGCTCAAGCGCACATACGAAAACCAGATGGCGCTGTTCTTCGAGATCGCGACGTTGATAGCCGATGGCCGGGAACTGCCGGTATCGAGCGAAAAATGGACACGCCCGCCTTTCACGCGCAAACAGTTCAACGAACTGTTCGTCATCAAACCTGATATGAGCAGGGAAGAGATCGCCCGCCGCATACGCGCGGTCAGTTACAAGCATTGGCAGCCCTATATGGAAATCGAGGGCTACAGGTTTGAATATAAACCGGGTGAGTGACGATACGCTATTCGCGCGCGTTGGCCATCGTTATTCTTATGTTTATCCCTTCTCGCCGCTTATTTTCATCCAGGCTTTTTTCATATTCAACGCGTCCTCCTCCATAATGGGGCTTTCGCACAGGATACGCCCGGCGCAGCCGAAATCTTTTAGCGCGTGGAAGAGCGCCTTCAAGTCCAGGTCGGCTTCGGCCAGGGGCAGGTGATTTTTCTCACCCTTGGGGCCATATTCAATGCCAGACAGATGGATGTGCAAATGTTCGAGCGCCTGCGCTCCAAGTTCGCGGCGATAGGCCTTGAGAATGCGCGACCACTCGTCACGGGTATTCATCGTCCCGTCCCCGGCGCGGGCGTGCAGGTGGGCAAAGTCCAGGCAGGGCTGGACTCCGTCCATGGCGGCGCTCATGGCGAGCGTATCCTCGAACGAGCCGAGCATGGCGGACTTGCCCATCGTCTCTGGCCGCAGGGTGACATGATCCCCGTTGCGGTGTAATTCCTCCGCGCAAGCTTTCAGACGCGGCAAAGCCGTTTTCAACACGTCGGCAGGTTCGGCCCCAAAATATGAGCCGGGATGGAAGATGATATCCATCGCGCCCGCCAGGTAACCGTAGTGCGCCGCGTCCATCAAGCGTTTGCGCGACTTGGGCCATTCATCATCATTTGCATTGAGATTGATAAAGTAAGGAGCATGCACACTCAAGGCTACCTCTTGCTCCATCCCCGCTGCGCGGATGGCCGCGCAGGTTGCCTCGGTCACCCGCACCGATTGTACCCAGCCCAATTCCAGCGCGTCCAACCCGATGGACTTGCTAAACTGAATGGCGCCCACCGAACCGCCCGGCTTCTTGGGTGTACCAGTCGGCGAGCCGACCGTACCAAAGACAAACGATAAAGTCATGGGGTCTCCTTTTGACATCTAGCGAAAGAGCGGGGCCAGCCGCGACCAAAGAGGCGGGCCCAGGATCAGCAGGCCAATGATAATAGCCGCCAGCGCTGCGATCAACACCGCAGCTGCGCCTACATCCTTGCCCACTTTGGCCAGCGGGTGTTTCCCTGGGCTGGCCAAATCCACAACTGCTTCGATGGCGGTATTTACAAACTCGGCCGTAAAAACCATGGCGATGGTCAGGATCAATACTGCCCAGTCACGCGGCGGCAGGCCAAGCCAAAAACCCACAATGAACACCAGCGTAGCCACCACGGCGTGCACCCAGGCATTCTGCTGGGTCCGCAGAACGTACCACCAGCCGCGGAACGCATGTCCAAAGGATGCGATACGAGAAGACAGGAAATTTTTATTCTGCATGGTTGTTCCACTAGTAACGAAATCCTTTATATGCAGCTATTATACCGACCTAACGTGTTGCAAAGTCGGCCATTTCCCGCTGAAAGCTACACAAGGGATTCGGCAACGGCTTTTCATTTCTGTGGTAAATTCTGCCCATGTCAAAAGGTACGCCCAAGCAGGACATTCTCATTCTCGGCGGTGGACCGTCGGGACTCTCGACCGCGCTGCACCTCGTCCGGCTGGCCCCACATCTCGCGCACCGCATCCTGGTGCTCGAAAAAGCGCGTTACCCGCGTCCCAAACTTTGCGCCGGCGGCCTGGTGACCGACGCGGAGGTCATCCTCGAACGCCTCGGCCTGGACGTGAGCGAGGTCCCGCACGTGGATGCCCGCGCGGCGCACTTCGATTTTGCAGGCGCAGGACTGCGCATCTCCGTGCCGGGCCGCCACGCCATCCGTATCATCCGCCGGGACGAGTTCGATAATTGGCTGGCAGGGAAAGCCCGCCAGGCGGGCATTGCGATCCGGGAGGGAGTGACAGTCAGGAAAGTTCAACCGGCTGCAGATCAGGTCAACGTGGAAACCGACGCAGGGACATTCACTGCACAGGTCGTGGTCGGTGCGGACGGCTCGAACGGTGTGACGCGGCGCTGCGTCCTGCCGGACGCGTCCATTCATACGGCCCGCGTGCTGGAGGTATTAACCCCCGAATACAATGCCATTGCGGGGAGCCGCGAAACGACGACAAAGCAATCTCCCGTTTACAATGAGATTGCTTCGGGCTGTCCTTCGACTTCCACTTTACCCTCCGCTTTGGCAAGCCCAGAGCGGCGGCTCAGCGCCCGCTCAGGACGAGCGCCCTCCAATGACATGCACGAAAAAGATACCGCCTACTTCGATTTCTTCCCCGTGCCTGCTGGCATTGCCGGCTATACCTGGGACTTTCCCACCCAAGTCAAAGGCCGGCCCATGCGCTGTTGGGGAATTTATGACACCAACCTGTTGGGGAACATGGAACGGCCCGCATTGAAAGAGCCATTGGACGAGGAGATGGGGCGCAACGGCCTTGATTTGAATCGCTACGAACTCAAGGGACATCCCATCCGCTGGTTCAGCCCATTCAGTCCGTTATCGGCGCCGCGCATTTTGCTGGTAGGCGACGCGGCGGGCGCAGACCCGATCTTTGGCGAGGGCATCAGCATCGCATTGGGATACGGTCAGGTCGCCGCACGCGAGATCGCGGCAGCCTTTCAGCGGGGAGAGTATTCATTCAGTGGATACAAGCGTCGGCTGGTAAGAAGCGCCCTCGGCGGGGCGTTGGTCACGCGTTGGGCCATCACGCAAGTCGTCTATCATCTGCGTTGGAATTGGTTTCAACGTTACTTCTGGCGTCACATGGGATGGATCATCGGCCCGGTCTCGTGGCTGTTCGTGGTCAATTGGGGGAAGCGCCTGCGCTGATTGTTCATCAAAATTTTTCAGGTTGTTAACCATGGAATAACCCAGGCTTAACGGCTCTTTTTTATACTTGGGGGTGTAAAGAGGTAAACATGGGTCTTGCCGATCTACATATTCACACGTTCTACAGTTGGGATGGCACCATGACCCCCGCGGCGGTGTTGAAATCAGCCGCGATGGCTGGTCTGAATGTTATCGCCGTGACTGACCACGACGACATTCGCGGTTCGCGCCAGGCACTCGATCTGGCAGGGAAGTATGGTATGGAAGTCATCCCGGGGAGTGAGATTAGCACCAGCGAGGGACATCTCCTGGCGCTGTTCGTGGATGAACACATTCCAGCAGGACTTTCCCTCTTGGAGACTCTGACGTTCATCGGTAAAAAGGGCGGTCTGGCCATTGCCCCACATCCCGCGGCGATCGGGACTCCAAGCCTGAGTTACCCTTCGATCAAGGCAGTGCTCGCCTATAGCGGCGCGAGGCGGGTACTGTGCGGAATCGAGGTCTACAATGGCGGCCTGCCGTACCGCCGCAGCAACATGTTGGCAAGATCATTCGCAGATACCCTGCTCCACCCGCTGGCCTGCGTGGGCAACAGCGACGCACATTATTTCTGGGGCATCGGCCGCGGTGTCACCTATTTCCCCGGCCGCACGGCCGCCGATCTGCGCCAGGCTCTTATCAACCGCACAACCAACGCTCACGGTGCAAAAGGCGTGATTGCGCTTTCACCCGTGGCAGGCTGGATCTGGCACTATGCGCTCAAGAAATTGGGCTGGGTCACTTCGAACGTCCAGCCGCACATGCCGCTTCGCCTGGCCCGTCGGCCTGTCATTTCATCGTGAGTTTCGGCTCCCCTACGCCGGCTGTCATCCGTTGATCCTGTTTCCCACCACCAACCAAAAGGAGTAGCTCCATGAACGCGAATCTGTATCGCCCTGAAAACGAAGAAGCGGAAGTCACTGAAGAGGAAGTCACCGAGGCTGAGGCCGAGGGTGAAGCGGAAGAAGGCGAGAGTAGGGATGAAATCTAACCGCCTTCCGTACGATTTGTTACTGTTCCCAAAACTGAATACCTAACCCGTTTTGTTATCTGGATCCACAGAGACAGATGCTGCGTAGTAAACCATAGGGTGCAGGGACCTCCCCGCACCCTATTCCAAATTAACCCAACTTTGCCTTTGTGAAGGGAATGCCGCGCTCCAATGGGCTGTCAGCTCCAGAAAAATCCGTTGAGGCTTGCACGATGAATCATTCTTTACTATAATCAGGGCAGTCTCTTTTCACGGGGGACATCCATGGGCAAAGCAGACCTTCATGTTCACAGTATATACAGTCCTGACTCCGGCAGCACCGTGCGCGCCGTTTTAAAGCAAGCCCAGGATGCCGGGCTGGATGTGCTTGCGATTACCGACCACGACGAGATGCGCGGCTCGCTGCAGGCGCGTACCCTGGCCCCCAAATACGGGCTGGAAGCTGTGCCTGGGGTGGAGGTCACCACCGGTGAAGGGCACCTGGTGGCTTTGTACATCGAGAAACTACCACCGTCTGGAATGCCCCTGGTGGATACCTTGTTGTGGATCCGCGACCAGGGCGGACTCGCGATTGCCGCTCACCCGTTCACCACCCTGCCTCAAAGCCTGAGCATGGAGGCAGTCCTCGGGGCACTGATCCATCCAGTCGCGAAACTGGCGCTCAAAGGCATCGAGGTCAATAACATGAGCACGAGCGCTTTCAACGCCACGGTTCAGAAAGTCGCCAACTTCCTGCCATTGGCCCCAATAGCCTCCAGCGACTCGCACGTCTATTGGACTGTGGGCAGCGCCTATACGGAATTCTCCGGTTCCACCGCCGCCGATTTGCGCACAGCGCTGGAAATTTGCGCCACCACTCCTGTCCCCTATGATGGAAAGTTCAAGGGTCGGCATTTTCTGAGCTGGATCAGGTATATGGCTCTGCGGCGTTTTGGCTTCGCATCGGATAACATTTCCCCCGGAACGCCGGTGACCATCCAACGCGTGACCCGGCCTATCCTGAACAACAAGAAAAAAACGAACGATTAAGGTTTCCCCCGCTTCAGCTACAAACCGATCACCCTACCGCTTTATGGATTTGATAAATCCCGGCGTATTCAATTGGCGCTCCAGCAGGTACGTGAAATAACCCTGCATAATGGTTTCCACTTCCACCTTCGTATCCTGGTCTGGATGGGCGCGTGAAGCCTCACGATAACCGCTGCGCTGGAAGTGACGCAGATATTTGAGCGCCTCGAGCGAAATCCTGTGCAAGCCGGATATCCCCCGGCCACAACGCGGACAGATCGCCCCGCCCGCCTGATAGGAGAAGAATTGGTCTTCCGCCAGGATCTCCCGCCCGCAGTTTACGCACTCGAACAATTGCGGACGAAAACCGAGGAAGTCCAGCAGGCGCATCTCGTAATAGCGGATGGGCAGCCAGGGATCGGCTTCGGCGGCCAGGCGGGATAACGTCTCAGTCAGCAGGCGGAAGAGGGAGGGCGTGGCAATTTCTTCGTCCGGCACGAAGCGGTCGAGCAGTTCGATCACATAGGCCGCGTACCCCGTCCGCGCCAGGTCATCCCGCAGCGGCTGGTAAGCTTCAATGGTCTCGGCCTGCGTGACGATCAGCAGGTCACGACCCCGTGCAAGCTGCAAGCTGACATGGGTGAACGGTTCGAGATGTCCCGCCT
>JAKANW010000145.1 GCA_021823555.1 Chloroflexota bacterium | reverse complement strand
GATAATGTCCGGGTGGATGTGAACGGGCAGCAACTGCCTCTCTATAACGTCCAGACACCGGATGGCCTGAAGCAGTTGGCCGCGGTCAAAATTGTCGAAGGGGTTGGAACGTTCGTGGATCCGGCCAACCCGGGGCAGACAATGGAATATGAGATCCAGCAGGGCGCAACCACGATTGCCGAGCCGATCATGCACATCAGTTTCCGCTGGCAAAATTTCCCGGATGCCATGAACCGCGGCAGCCGTCCAAGTGTGGGAGCCAGCTTCTGGGTTTATTTCAGGAACAGCCTGATCATTGCTTTCTTTACCATTGTTGGCACCTTGCTATCCAACGCGCCGGTTGCGTATGCCTTTGCCCGCCTCAAATTCCCCGGGCGCGACCTGTTCTTTATCATCGTCCTGGCGACCATGATGCTTCCCTACCAGGTCACCATGATCCCGCTGTATTTGTTATTCAACAACTTCCTGCACTGGGGGGATAGCTTCCTGCCAATCATTGTGCCTGCCTTCTTTGCCAATGCCTACGATGTGTTCCTCCTGCGCCAGTTTTTCCGCACCATCCCCGAAGAGATGTGTGACGCCGCTCGCGTTGACGGCGCCTCCGAGTGGCAAATCTTCACGCAGTTGATCATCCCGCTGTCTGTGCCCGTGCTTGCCACCGTGACGGTCTTCACCTTCCTGTGGGCCTGGAATGACTTCACCGGGCCGCTGCTCTTCCTCACCAGCCCCAGGAATTTCACCATGACGCTCGGCTTGCAGGACTTCCAGAGCCAGCGCACGCTGGTTTGGAATCAACTCATGGCGGCCTCAACGGTATTCACGATCCCCATTGTGATCGCTTTCTTCTTTGCTCAGAAGACTTTTATTCAAGGCATCAAATTAACCGGACTAAAAGAGTAGACTGTGACAACCAAATTTCCATCCAATTTCCTGTGGGGGGCAGCGACTGCTGCATATCAAATCGAAGGCGCGTGGAACGAGGAAGGCAAGGGCGAATCCATTTGGGATCGCTTCAGCCACATGCCTGGCAGGGTGACGAACGGCGATACAGGCGACGTGGCCTGTGACCACTATCACCGCTATGCCGAGGACATCGCGATCATGCGCCGCATCGGACTCAAAGCGTATCGTTTCTCGACCTCGTGGCCGCGCGTCCTCCCAGGCGGACGCGGCCCCGTTAACGCTCCCGGCCTCGATTTCTACGACCGGTTGGTGGATGCCCTGCTGGCCGCGAACATCGAACCATTTCTGACCCTCTACCATTGGGATTTACCGCAAGCACTTCAAGAGGAAGGTGGCTGGGAGAACCGCAATATATGTCATGCCTTCGCCGGCTACGCCGCGCTGATGGTCAAGCGCCTTGGTGACCGCGTGAAGTGCTGGACGACGTTCAACGAGCCGAATGTCATTGCCTTCGATGGTTATTTAGCGGGGGAGCATGCCCCTGGTATACAAGACCCAAAGTCTGCCTACCAGGTGGTTCATCACCTCATGCTTGCGCACGGACTGGCTGTGCAGGCCATTCGTTCGATGGATCCGAACCTGCAAGTGGGTATTGTTTTGAACGAATGGCCGTCCGACCCTGCCAGTAACTCGCCCGAAGATATCGCCGCTGCCGGGCAGGCCTGGGAATACAGTGGAACCTTGTTCCTGGATGCCATTTTCAGGGCACATTACCCGCCAGCCGTCTGGGGACTGGTGGGAAAGAACATGCCTGTCATCAAAGACGGCGATATGGCGCTCATCGCGCAGAGACTTGATTACCTGGGGATCAACTATTATTCCCGCAACCTGGTCAGCGCGCAGGGACAGGTCACACCCGTGCCCGGTTCCGAATACACCGAGATGGGCTGGGAAGTCCACGCGCCTGCCCTGCGTCGCCTGCTTAACCGCATTAATAACGACTACCGCCTGCCGCCAATCTATATCACCGAGAATGGCGCGGCCTTCAAGGATAAAGTCGGCGCGGATGGCAAAGTCCATGACGAGCGGCGGCTGGACTACCTGCGGCAGCACTTCACTCAAACCCGCCTCGCCATGCAGGATGGGGTGGATGTGCGCGGCTACTTTGTCTGGTCCCTGCTGGATAACTTCGAGTGGGCGCACGGCTATACCAAACGCTTTGGCCTCGTCCGAGTGGATTATGAGACCCAAAAGCGCACCATCAAAGACAGCGGCGAGTGGTACGCACAGGTTGTCCAAAATAACGCGGTCGAATAAATTGTCTCAGTAGGATAAAAATCAACCGAGGCATCGTGGCTCGGCTGCATAGCGAATACAGCCTCATCGCCTGTTACAGATTAACAAATTAAGCTGACAATAGAACTTCGCGCTGAGCGGACACTGAGCGAGTGAAACGAGACGAAGTGGAAGTCGAAGCGCAATGTTATTGCTTAAAGCGTCTCGACTGCGGCTTTTGGAGAACACTTCGATAAACTCAGTGCATCGCACCCAAGCCTCCGCTCGACGCGAATGTATTGTCAAAATAATTTGAAAAAGCTCAAAAAATGATAGGAGAGACAATTATGAAAATAACCGTCATCGGCGGCGGCTCAACGTACACGCCCGAACTTGTAAATGGATTTTTGGCATGCATCGATTCGCTTCCGCTCAAAGAACTTTGGCTGATGGATATTGACGAGGAAAGATTGAAAGTGGTTGGCGGGTTTGCTCAACGCATGGTCAAGGCCCAAGGTGAACCGTTCAAAGTTGTTTTATCGCTCGATCAACGCGAAGCCATCGCGGGCGCGTCGTATGTGATCACGCAATTGCGCGTGGGACAAATGCCTGCCCGCCGCGGCGATGAATATCTCGGACTGCGTCATGGATTGATTGGTCAGGAAACGACGGGTGTTGGCGGAATGGCAAAGGCCTTGCGAACCATTCCCGTGATTCTCAACATCGCCAAAGATATTCGCGAAGTTGCGCAAGGCGCGTTGTTGGCAAATTTCACCAATCCCGCGGGACTGGTCACCGAAGCACTGACGCGCTACGCGCCCGATGTGCCCGCCGTGGGAGTTTGCAACGTGGGCATCACCACCAAAATGCGCATCCTGGAAGAACTCGAAACAGCGACCAGTTCGCACATCGCTTCGGGGCGGGCTGTGCTCGACACGCTGGGCCTCAATCACCTCACCTGGCACCGCGGCTTCACCGTGGACGGCGAGGAGATGTGGCCGATGATCTTCCCTGCTTATGTTGAATCGCTCAAGCAGGGGTCTGAGCCTGAATGGGATGTGCGCACCATTGACTCGCTTGGCATGATTCCAAATTATTACTTGCAATACTTTTATTACACGGATAAGAAATTTGAGTCACAAAAGAAATGGCCGCCCTCGCGCGCCGAAGAAGTGATGGAGATCGAAAAGGATTTATTGCGTCAATATGCCGATCCGAATCTCACCGAGCCTCCTGCCGATTTGATGAAACGCGGCGGTGCGTACTATTCGACGCTCGCCACGCAACTCATCAACTCGCATCACAACAACCTCGGGCAAGTTCACGTGGTCAATGTCCGCAACAATGGCGCGGTCAAAGATTGGCCCGCGGACTGGGTGCTGGAACTGCCCGCCAAAGTGGACAGAAAAGGCATCCACCCGCTTCCCGCGGACCCGTTGCCTGCCGCGTGCTTCGGACTCATTTCCCAGGTCAAGATGTACGAACTGCTGACCGTCGAGGCCGCGGTGCATGGCGATAGGAATGCCGCCTATCAGGCGTTGTTGACACATCCGCTCGGCCCCAGCGCTGATCGAGTGCAGGCTGTGCTGGATGACATGCTTGAAACCAATGAACAGTGGCTGCCGCAATTTTTTAAGTAGACCGTGGACAGTGGATAGTGAACCGTAAAAACGCTCTTCGGTCCACGGTCTACTGTCCCTAAAGGAGAATCCATGAATCCCAACCCTTTCATTTCGAAACTCGGTTTTTCCGAGAACGACCGCGTCGTGCTCACCCATGCCGATGACGTGGGCATGTGCCAGGCTTCGATCCAGGCCTATGAAGACCTGTTCGCTTTTGACACATTGAAGACGGGCGCAGTGATGGTGCCCTGTCCGTGGTTCCCTGCCGCGGCTGACCTCCAGCGTAGGATCCCCAACGCCGACTTGGGCGTGCACCTGGTCCTGACCAGCGAGTGGCAGTTCTATCGCTGGCGTCCGCTGACGGCGCGTTTGACGGAATCCAGCCTGGTGGACGATGAAGGCTTTTTCCCGCGCAGCGACGCCGAGGTCCAGGAAGGAGGCGATCCAGATGAGGCTATTGCCGAGTTGTCCGCGCAAATCGAGCGGGCGTTGAAGTTCGGTATTGACGTCACCCACGCCGACACGCACATGGGCGCGCTGGCGCATCCCAAGTTCATCCCAGGCTACGTCCAGTTGGTTTCGCAGTACCGCCTCCCGCCGCTCATCCCGCGCGGCAACAGGGAGACGTACCAATCCTTCGGCGTTGACGAGGGCACCTTCGCCATGGTCGCGGCCCTGACAGAGTATCTTGATTCGCAAGGCATCCCGATGGTGGATTTTGCCACGGGCCTGCCGCTGGATGATCCCAAAGATCAGTTGACTGTCGCCAAAAAGATGTTCAGCGAGTTGAAACCTGGGCTGACGCACTTCATCATCCACCCTTCGATTGATACGCCTGAACTGCGCGCCATCACGCCCGACTGGGAGTGCCGAGTGGCAAACTACAAAGTCTTTATGAGTGACGAGTTCAAGAAGCACCTCGAGAAGGAAAACATCAAGTTGATCGGCTATCGCGCCGTCCGTGAAGCCATGCGAAGTTGACCGTAGACCGTGGACGGCAGACGGTAGGCTCGGTCTACGGTCCATCGTCCACCATCCATTCCCACAAAGGAGCAAAAATGACCACAGCCGTATCCGAATTCGCCACCAGCACCAAGACCCGCATGATGTACGCCCTCACCAGCCTGGGCGTTGCCACGCCGGTCGAGACCATCTCGGCCTTTGCCCTGTATTACATCGTGGATATCAAGAACCTGCCCGCCACCTGGTTCGCCTCCTTCTGGTTTTTCTATACCATCTACAACGCCCTGAACAATCCAGCCCTGGGATACGCTTCCGACCGTACGCGCTCGCGCTGGGGCCGGCGGCGGCCCTATATCCTGTTCGGCGGACTGCCCTACGCGTTGATCTTCGCCCTGATCTTCACCACGCCTTTCGATGGAAAATACAATCCTGTGGCGCTATTGATCTATTTCGGCGTCTTTATCGTCATCTGGGAGGGACTCTATACCGCACTGGCGACCGGCTATTATGGCCTGCTGCCTGAGATGTTCGGCACGTATAAAGAACGAACCGACGTGGCCGCCAAGATGAACATCTTCCAGGTCATCGCGCTGGTGCTGGCCTCCGTCCTGCCGCCGCTATTGTGGAACAGCATCGGCTGGGCGGGCATGGCCATTGCGCTGGCGGTGGTCTCAGTCATCCCCATCTACGTTGGTTTTTCCCACTTGTTCGAACGCGAAGATTTGAGGACGGACACCAGTTATCCATTCGTACAGTCGCTCAAATTCACCTTTATGAACCGAAGCTACCTGACCGCCACGGGTGCCCAGACCATGCGCTTCCTCGCCACGGGCATTTTACAGATGGGCATGCCGTTCTACCTGAAATACAGCCTCAAGGTCAGCGACAGCATGTTCAGCGTCATCTTCGGCATCGCCTTTCTGGTTGCCATGCTCTCGCTGTATCCGTGGCGCAATTGGGTGGCGAACAAACTCGATTCGCGCCGCACGCTCATGCTCGCCAACCTAGTGATGATCCTGGGCGTCATCCCGCTGGGCTTCAGTCCCTCGCTGCCCTTCACGCTCGTCGCAGCGGTCGTCATCGGGATCGGCCTGGGCGGGCTGATCCTGATCGGCGACGTGATCATGACCGAGGTCATTGACGAGGACGAGGTCAAGACGGGCCACCAGCGGGCTGGCATGTACTTCGGGATGAGTGGATTCGTTATCACTCTCAGCGGATTGCTCGTCTCCTCGATCTTCGGAATCCTCATGCCTGCCTTTGGCTACGATACATTGCTCGACGTTCAGCCTGCCACCGTTAATCTGGGCTTCCGCATCTTCCTGGCTGTCCCCACCACCATTGGCTTCCTGCTGGCTATCACGCTGCTCTGGTTCTATCCGCTGCATGGCAAACGCTTGCAGGATATTCGTGACGCGCTGGATAAGAAAAAATTGGTCAGCGAGGTGTGACAACAACATGAATTATTACCTGGGAATAGACGTTGGTTCATCCAAAACACACGCCATCATCGCGGACGAAGCTGGCTGCTGTATTGGCTTCGGCAAAGCCTGGGGCGGTAACCACCAGAGCTTCGGCTATGATGGCCTGGCCGATGTGCTAAAGCAATCCTTCGAGCAGGCCAGTCAGATGGCCAATGTGACCCCCGAACAGATCGTTGGTGGGGGCTTTGGCGTGGCCGGCTACGACTTCCCCTCCGAGCGGGAGTCGCACCTTGAAGCCATCGCCAAACTTGGCCTGGGATGTCCCGTGGACGTGGTCAACGATGGCGTCAATGGTCTCCTGGCAGGCACAACGCACGGCATTGGCGTGAGCGTCACGGCTGGTTCGGGCGTCAACTGCCGCGGACGAGGGCCGAACGGTCAGGAAGGCCGCATTGTTGGCAATGGCGCATCCTTCGGTGAGTTGGGCGGCGGCATCGAGATCACCTGGAAGGGCCTGCACATGGTCAACTATGCCTGGATCAAACGCATCCCGCCCACCGCCCTGACCGCCGTTTACCTCGAAGCCACGGGCGCAAAAGACGAACTCGAACTAATGGAAGGTCTCTCCACCGACTACTACCATTTGTTCCACTTCCTCGCCGTCAAAGTCTTCGAGGCTGCCTATGCAGGCGATGCCGCTGCCCGTGAAGTCGTTCATTGGGCGGGTGAGGAACTCGGCTGGCTGGCCGTTGCCGTGGCCCGCCAGATCGGCATGGAACACGAAGAAGTTGAGATCGTTCAATCAGGCAGTGTATTCGATGGCGGTGAACTGCTCACCGAGCCGATGCGCCAGGTTATCCTCCAGCACGTTCCCAAGGCCCGCATCACCCGCCTCGACGGCCCGCCCGTGGTCGGCCCCGTCATTCTCGGCATGAAAA
>JAKANW010000144.1 GCA_021823555.1 Chloroflexota bacterium | reverse complement strand
TTCGAATCAGCGACGATGCCTGCGCCTGCTTGCACGCTGACGGTGTCCCCGCGCCCGACCATCGTGCGGATGGCAAGGCAGGTATCCATGGCGCCGTCGAAGCCGAAGTAGCCGATCATGCCTGCGTAAGCGTTGCGTGCGTCAGATTCTAATTCAGCAATGATTTCCATCGCGCGGACTTTCGGCGCGCCGCTGACTGTCCCTGCGGGGAAGGCGGCTCTCACCAAATCGAAAGCTGTTAACTCAGGTCGCAGAGTCCCTTCGACGTGGGAGACGATGTGCATGACGTGTGAATATTTTTCAACAGTAAAAAAATCAGAAAGCTTGATCGTGCCGTATTCGCAGACGCGTCCCAAATCATTACGACCCAGGTCAACCAGCATCACATGCTCCGCGCGTTCCTTTGGATCGGCGAGCAGGTCTGTGGCAAGCGATGCATCAGCGGCGGCATCTGCTCCTCGGGGGCGCGTCCCAGCAATTGGTCGGAGTGAAGCGGTTCTTCCTTCCAAACGAACAAACATTTCAGGCGACGATCCAACAAGATAAAGCGGCTCATCGTCCACGAGTCCGAAATCAAAAAAGAACATATAAGGCGACGGGTTCAAGCGCCGCACCGCGCGATAAACATCAAACGGCTGGACATCCGTCTGGCGCGTGAAGCGCTGCGAAAGTACCACTTGAAAAATGTCGCCCGCAACAATATGTTCCTTGGCGGCGCGCACCATGTCTTCATAAGTTCCCTGCGTGTGGCTCGCCTTGACTTTCGACGGCGTGACATTTATTTTTTGCGCGGCGGGCAAAGGCTGATGAATGCGCGCGGCAATCGAATCAAGCTTACCCTCGGCGGCTTGTGTGTCGCCATCCAAAACATTTGCGATGAGGAAAATGGTGCGGCGCGCATGATCGAATGCGACGATGGTATCGGCGAGCAAATAAATTCCATCGGGGATCGAAGAACGCTTCATTTTCTCGCTGAGAGTTGGTTCAAAAAATCTGACAGATTCATACCCGAGGTAGCCCACCAGCCCGCCCGTGAAGCGCGGCGCGTTCGGCAGGCGGACGGCGGGAAAGCGACTCATTTCATTTTGCAAAAAGATGGTCGGGTCATCGTGGTCGAGTTGGACGGTGCGCGTTTCGCCGTTCTCTTTGACCTCAACCTGACCATCGCGCAAAATATATTCCGCTCTGGGTTGGACACCGATAAATGAATAGCGCGCGATGCGTTCACCGCCTTCGACGGATTCCAATAAAAAGGATGCGCCGTCGCCGCGCAGTTTGAGATACAAGCTGACGGGGGTTTCAAGGTCGGCGGATACTTCGCGGATGATGGTTTGGACTTGTGTGGCTTCTAGTAACATAGGTGGTTCTCCTAAATTTTATTGATCGATCTTTGACCGTAGACCGTGGACGGTAGACCGTGTTTTACGGTCAACGGTCTACCGTCCATCGTCGGGTTTAAAACAAAATCCTCTCCGTCCATAAGGGACGAGAGAGGACTCCCGTGGTGCCACCCAGGTTGAAGCCAATTAAGAAAATTCCCTGTTGTGATGCAACAGGGAAAGAACCAGCTTCACTCTTTTCAGGTACGATCTCAAATGAGATTTATACCCTTGCTCTATAACGGGAGCGTCCCGAATTGTGTTACTCGCTTCGGTGGTTTCGATACGGCGGACAAACACCGCCTGCTCAACCACCTTCGCTTTCTCACTTTCAACTCGGAGGGCCATTCGACTTCTGCGCTTTTGCCTCGCTTGCACCATATTCTGCTCGGCTCTCTGGAAATCGCTTTGAAGTGTACTCGTCCTCGTCAGCGTTTTATGTATGTTGTTGGGCGATATTCTATGACGGAGAGGGATTCGTGTCAAGGATGAATTATGAAGGATGGAAATCTCACTTGACAAAAAGAAACAGGGTAGTTACAATATTAGTGAATATTCACTAATATAGAGGACTGATGAAGAAAAATAGATGGTTACTTTACGGAGTTGGCGAGACAGGAACATTAATTGCTCAGGAAGCTGTTCGGCGTGGACATTCTCCCCTACTGGCTGGACGTTCTGCGGAACGGTTGAAACCCATTGCTGAACGGCTTGGGTTGGAATGGGCTGCAGTGGACTTATTGGATGACACAGGGTTATCCCTTTTGATGGATAAGGTCGATTTGGTTGTCCATGCGGCTGGCCCCTTTGTAACAACAAGTATGCCAATAGTGAAGGCGAGTCTCGTTAATAAAAAACATTATCTTGATATCTCCAATGAAATTCCAGTATTTCAGTCTATTCGCAAATATGACAGTGAGGCGCGTCAGCTTGGGATTGCCTTAATCCCTGGCGTTGGTTTTGGCGTTACAGCTACAGATGGTCTTGCTCAATATGTTGCTTCCCATGTGGAGAATGCGAAGGAATTGGAGATCGCAATTCACATATACTCCAAAAACTCCAGCACAGGCGCGGATATAACCCGCCTGGACGTACTGGCACGTGGCGGTTGGGCCCGCCGAAACGGAGAATTGGTAAAGGTTCCGCTGGGCAGTGGTGGAAAACGATTGCAGTTCCCATTTGGAGAGCGAACAATTCTATCCATCCCTTTGGGTGACCTGGAAACAGCCTACTATAATACGGGTATCCCTAACATTACTACTTATGGCACATTCTCAATTCCGCCGGTGCCAGCTCGTATTGTCTTCCCTGTGATTCAACGAATCGTTTCAAACGAGGGCGTACGCCAAAGGCTTGAACAAAGAATAATAAAGAGGCCACATTCCCCTGCGGAAACAAAAGCGGCACAAGAGTCCCATTCCTACACTTGGGTGCGCGCCAAAAATGCACGGGGCGATACTTTTGAGACCTGGCAGGAAATGGGAGAAGGGTACGACTTTACCGCCCAAGCCGTCATCCGCGCGGTGGAGAAGGTTTTCAGCGAGAAGATCATAGGAGCGCTGACGCCATTCCAGGCGTTTGGCTCGGATTTTGCGCTGAGCATCAACGGTACAAGGCGCTACACAGAAACGAAAGGATAACCCCATGCCCAGACCCAGCCAGAAGGAAAAAATCATGGGAGCGGCTTTGCAATGCTTTGCCAAACAGGGTTACGGCAGCACGCGTATTCGCGACATTGCAGAGGCGGCGGAAGTTTCCGAAGCAGCGCTGTACCGTCACTTTGAATCCAAGGAGGCGGCGGCGCAATCGCTTTTCGCCCATCACTTTCAGGAATTTGGGCGGCAGATGAAAGCGGCATTCACATCCGCACAGCCCGCCACCGAAAAGTTACAGGATGTGGTTCACCTGTTTTTGAAGACCTATCGTGAGAACCCAGCCGCGTTTAATTTTGTCATTCTCAATACGCCGTCTTTTATGCCGCAGCTTCCAGCCGACACGGTCTACCCAATGGATGTGCTGGAGCAGATTATCAAAGACGGACAGGCGGAAGGTACCTTGCGGGACGGTCAGCCCAACTTGCTGGCGGCGATCTTTCTCGGCTGTGTGCTGCGTCCGTTGATCGTTTCGCAACTCGCCGCCCCTGGCGCATTGGATTTGCTTCAGGAAAGCCGTCACGATTCGATCATTTTAGAATCCGCGCTGGCATCCATTCGCCGCGCATAAATAAGGAATGCTATGTTCAATAAACTCGTTTCGATTGCCACAGGAAGAAACACGGCTCGTTCGCTGATTGCCGCCTTGATTTTTATCGTTGTAATGAACATCGGCGCGACAGCGTTCTTTCAGTTTACCAACGGTGTGGGCATTCTCGACACAGGCGGGGGCGCCAACCTGCTGGATAACCGCACAAGCGGATATTCGCCAGAGTCTGCGTACGAGATGATTTCCGCGTATGGCAGTCAGGGAATCCGCTATCACTTGATGCTTGCCGCGGCGGATGTGTTCTTCCCGCCCACGCTGGCATTCTTTCTGCTTTTGGCAATTGCGTATTTTTATGCGCCTTTCTTCATAACGTATCCATTCACCCGCTGGTTGACTGTCCTGCCAATTATTTATCTTGCCTCCGATTATCTTGAGAACATCGGCATTGTGACCATGCTGCTTGGTTTCCCTGCCAACATACCAGGCATGGCAAGGCTGGCAAATTTTATGTTCACGGTCAAAAATATCTCGTCCAATGCGGCAATTTTTGTGATTGTGATTGGGCTGGTTTTGCGGGCAATGCGTCTTACACGCAAGGCGGAACCTCAACATCGTATTGCATAAAATCGATGTTCCGCACAAGAATTCTTGTGCGGAACATTTTTTCATCCGACAAAAACAGGCACGTCACATGGACGCTGGGATAAATCCCCAGCTCAGTACGTGGAAGCAATTTCGACAAGCTGAATCCACCGCCTGCGGGCAGGATGTGCAATCCCATGCCCAGGCCGGGGACGCGCAGAAATTCCAGGTAGAGTTTGCCGTTCTGTGTGTGTCGGCTGGACAGTTGTGCCAGGTCAAATGCTTGCAGGGGAGACTCCTGAGTGGATTCGCTGGCGGGACAAAACAATTATAATGTCCCGCGTTGCTGGATTACGGAAATCTCATGGATCACATTATTTATCTCGCTTTGGGCACCAACCTCGGCGACCGCCTCGCCAACCTGCGCGCCGCGTTGGAGGCCATGCCCCCGGAAGTGTGCGTGCTGGCCAGGTCGCACGTCTATGAGACGCCGCCCTGGGGCTACACGGACCAGCCAGCCTTCCTGAACATGGCAGTTAAGGCGGAGACCAGCCTCGGACCAGAGTCCCTTTTGAAGCGCCTCAAGCAGGTCGAGGTCGAGGTGGGACGCGAGCCGGGTATCCGCTACGGGCCGCGGATCATTGACCTGGATATCCTGTTCTATGACAACCTGGTACTGAATGAGGAGAATCTGGTCATCCCGCACCCGCGCCTGGCGGAACGTGCTTTTGTGCTGGTCCCTTTGCATGATCTCGCGCCGGAACTTCACCATCCTGTCAATGGGAAAATGATCGAGGAATTATTGGCAGGGGTAAACACCAAGGGGATCAGGTTGGTTTTATGGCGGTTTCAGTGTGCGTTATAATCTCAATACACCAACCGGAGGCGCCCCATGACTGAACCCAAACCGCTCAACTGGATTTCCTCGCCCGGCATCGGCTATACCGTTGTCCGCCGCGGGGATGGAGGCATGACCCTGACCTTTACAGACCTCTCCGAGGCGACCATCGAACACTGGCGCGAGTTCGCGCTCGAACACCTGCTTGGCTCCGACCGGCGCACGCGCAACCTGTACGACCTGCGGGCGGTGAAGGATATCCCGGAGAAGGCCATCCGCGTGGCCGTGGAGGCCAACAGCGACCCCTCGGCGCGCAATATTCGCGTGGCGGTAGTCGTGGCAGATGAGAAAGTGGCGAACGCCATCCGCGAGGTGGCTTCGCTGGCCCTGCCGGAAGCCGCGGCGGCCATGAAATTGTTCACCGACATCAACGAAGCCGAGGCTTGGCTGGCCCGCCCGCTTGACCAGATTCCATGAAGTCCGCCTCGCTCACGGTCGGCCATCACACGTTCACTTGGGGCGCCCGCACACTGGTGATGGGCATCCTGAATGTGACACCCGATAGTTTTTCGGGGGATGGGATTCTCGCCCGGGGCGATGCGTTGCAGGGATCGCTCGCACAGGCACGTGACTTTCTGGCCGCCGGGGCAGACATCCTGGATGTGGGCGGCGAGTCGACCCGGCCTGGCTCCCAGCCGCTTCCCGCGGACGAGGAGTTGGCGCGCGTGATCCCGGTCGTGCGCTGCCTCTCGCAGGAATTCCCAGAAGCGCTCATCTCCATTGATACCTACAAAGCCCGCGTGGCGGAAGAGGCCTTTAGAGCCGGCGCACACATCCTCAATGATGTCTGGGCCTTGCGCGCTGACCCTGACTTGGCAGCTGTGGCTGCTGAATATAAAGCCCCGGTCATTTTGATGCACAACCGTAGCAACCCGGCCAGCGTCCAGGTGCGGGAACAGTTGGGGAATGCCTACATCGGTTCGGAATACGAAAACCTGATCGAAGACGTGAAACGCGAATTGATGGAGTCGGTGGAGCGCGCGTTGAAAGCCGGAGTGGAGGAAACGCGCATCGTGCTGGACCCGGGCCTGGGCTTTGGCAAGACGCGGGAGCACAACCTGGAGTTGATCAACCGCCTCGATGAGATCCGCTCGTTGGGTTATCCGGTCCTGCTTGGGCCGTCGCGCAAATCCTTCATTGGGTATACGCTCGACCTGCCGCCCGACCAACGTGTAGAAGGCACGGCCGCGGCTGTGGCGGTCGGCATCACGCGCGGCGCAGACATTATTCGCGTGCACGATGTCATGCAAATGGCGCGTGTGGCAAAGATGACCGATGCCATCGTGCGGGGAAAATCCTGATGGATCAAAGTTACGCCGATAGCCTTTTGAGGAGCGGCATCATCGAGGCCAAAGCCGGGGAGAAGGCCGCTGCCCGCCGATATCTCGAACGCGCCATTTACGCATCGGACAATAACAACCACGATACGATGGCCGAAGCCTGGTTCTGGATGAGCGAGGTGACCGACGATCCCGTGGAGAAACGCAAGGCGCTGGAGAACGCGCTCTCGCATGACATCCGCCACGCGCGCGCCCGCCGCTCCCTGGCCATCCTGGATGGCAAGCTCAAACCGGATGAGATCGTGGACCCTGACGCGCTGCCGCCCGCGCCGGAAGGGCTGGCCAAAGCGGACGCTCAGCGTTTCATGTGCCCCAAGTGCGGCGGGCGCATGGCCTACGCGCCCGACGGCCAATCCCTGGTGTGCGATTACTGTACTCGCCGCGAGCAGTTGGGAGTTTCGGCCAAACAGGCTGAGGAGGAAGACTTCCTGCTGACCATGGCCACCATGAAGGGACATGGCCGGCCGCTGGCCGAACAGATCATTCATTGCCAGGGCTGCGGCGCGGAATTCATCCTGCCGCCGGGGGATATCTCAGCCCAGTGCAGCTACTGTGGTTCTCCGCATGTGATCAAACTGGAAGGTTCACGCGATCTGCTTGCGCCCGATGGAGTCCTGCCGCATGCCTTCGACCGGAGGCGCGCCGCCTGGCACCTGGTGCAATGGGTCGAAAAACAAAGGATTACGCCCGATTCCAAAGTGGACATGCCGCGCGGTCTTTAAGACCGCGCGGC
>JAKANW010000143.1 GCA_021823555.1 Chloroflexota bacterium | reverse complement strand
TAGGAAATCTCGTCACCACTCGTCTTTGAGCGCAGCCAATTCACCAGTTCGCTGATCGTGTGGAATGAAGTGCGGTTCGAAATTTTGATCGCCAGATTGAGCGCGTCCACCGTGTCGAATTTGAATGGCTTGTTTGCCTGGCGGACAAAGCCCAGCGCGAGGAATTCGTCGCAGATACGATCCCAAATCTGTTTTAGTTCTTCTTCCAGCGCGGACGAACCGGCATGTCTTTGAATTTGCATTTCGATCCATAATGGTGCGGCCAGCAATGGCCGGATGTTGGCAATGCGTCGTAGACTTTTGACGATGCCTTCGGGTAAGTTCGAGCCGAGTTCGTTCTGCACCTCGACCGGGAAGCGGTTGATGACCTCCATAGCCAGCGCGGCGACGCTGTGTCGCTACATGTTCTTTTGAATCTTCTCGCGTTCCTGTTCCCATATTTTTGTAAATCGTTCAAAGGCATCAGAAATGATTTCCAGTTCCTTCTCTGAGTAACTTGAAATTAATTCTTCCTGTGCCTTTCTCGCCGATTCAAACCCTGATGCGACTTTTTCGGCCCCCGATTTCACGGGAGCGATGAGAGTCCCGCGGCGGTCATCGGGATTAGGTCGCCGCTCGATCAGCCCTGCCTTTTCGAGACGGTCGAGCATGGCGGTCGTCGCACCAGAAGTGAGACCCGTATGCCTGGCAAGTTCAGTAGGTGTGGCAATGCCTTTGAGGAATAGAAGCCTAAGACATTCCATATCGGTTACATTGAAGCCCAGCCGGTTGCCCATCGCGTGTTGGAGCCGCGTCAAATGAATGCCATAATCCCTCACCGCCATCAGCGCTCGTTTCTTCAACTCGGTCGTTGTGGAATTCGTCATAGAGATACCCTTGACATTATCTTTATTTTCAAGTATCTTTATTATATAACTAAATTCCTTTAGATGCAAGAGGAGTTTCTTATGAATCAAGATGTCACAACAATCATCTACCCCGTCAAGGATTTGGCTCGAGCGAAGGCGGTGTTCGGCAAGTTATTGGGCGTCGAGCCGTATTCGGATACGCCATATTATGTTGGCTTTAAAGTTGGAGATCAGGATATCGGATTGGATCCCAATGGTCACAAAGATGGAACGACCGCCTATTATCATGTGGACGACATCAAGAAGAGTCTGCAATTGCTGGTCGACTCCGGCGCGAAAATTTTGCAGGAGGTCAAAGATGTCGGCGGAGGAAGGTTGATTGCGTCTGTAAGAGATGTGGAGGGCAACATCATTGGATTAAGTCAGGACACGCAAGCGCGCCAGTGACAAATTTGTATTTCGCTCGCGCGTACTGTGCGGTCGCACAAGTAATTTGCCAGAAACATTCACTATGAGGAGGTTTCTATGAGCCCAAAGAAGGACACGCAGAAGTCCGCCACACCTGCCCTGGCGGGCGGTGCCAGGGAGAGCACCACCGCGATCGGCAAGACGTCCAAGGGATTCACGGACGAGGAAAAAGCCGCGATGAAGGCACGTGCCCAAGAGTTGAAGGCGGAGGCGCGCGCGAACAAGGATAAGGCGGAAGGAGAAAGCGCCGTGCTTGCGGCGATCGCCGCGATGAAGGAACCGGATCGCGCCATGGCCAAGCGGCTCCATGCGATCATCAAAGCCAGCGCGCCAGCCCTCTCGCCGAAACCCTGGTATGGGATGCCCGCGTATGCCAAGGATGGCAAGGTCGTCTGCTTCTTCCAAAGCGCGCAGAAGTTCAACACGAGGTACGCGACGCTCGGCTTCAGTGACACGGCGAACCTTGACGAAGGCGCTATGTGGCCGACCGCCTTCGCGCTGAAGGAGTTGACCGCCGCCGAAGAGGCAAGGATCAGCGCGCTTGTGAAGAAGGCGGTGCGCCGAGGATGAAAGCAAGTACGAATCTTTCCCCGAAAGAGAAGTCCGCATCTGAACAGATAGATGCCATCATCAAGGAGCCGGGTGACTGGCGGGGCAAGAAATTATCACAGCTACGCGCTTTGATCAAGAAAGCCGACCCTGCCGTGGTCGAAGAAGTGAAGTGGAAAAAACCATCCAAACCATCGGGAGTCCCCGTCTGGTCTCATGATGGGATAATATGTGTAGCAGATACGCTCAAGAACGCCGTGCGGTTGACATTCCCCAAAGGTGCTCAGATAAAGGATCCGAAGAAGCTCTTCAATACGCGTCTAGAAAGCAACACGGTTCGTGCCATCGACTTCCACGAAGGTGACACTGTAGATGAGGCTGCGTTAAAGGCACTCATTCTCGAAGCCGTGGGGCTGAACACGTCAAAAGAACGCGAACGATAAAATGAATTTTACCGATTAAGTAATGCAGAAATGGCACATTATCCTCTCTTCTTCAACCACTCCAACAGCTTCTTTGTTGACCAGCAATTGATGACATCCTCCTTCGTCAACCAGGCGCGGCGGGCGATGGCGATGCCGTAGAACAACATATCAAGGTCGGCCTCGGAATGCGCGTCAGTGTTGATGCTGATGGGGATGCCCAACTCTTTTGCGCGGCGGGCATACATATCGTCCAGGTCGAGGCGGGCGGGATGCGCGTTGATCTCCAGCGCGACGCCGGTTTCCGCGGCGGCGTTGAGTACCGCATCCATGTCCAGGTCTGCGCCTTCGCGGTCGGGAATCAATCGTCCCGTCGGATGACCGATAATGTCCACATGCGGATTGCGAATGGCGTTGAGGACGCGCTGCGTGACTTTCTCGCGCGGCTGCCGCAAACTTGTGTGAAGCGAAGCAAGAACAAGATCAAGACTTGCCAAAAATTTATCGGGATAATCCAGCGTGCCATCGGCCTTGATCTCGACTTCGCTGGCGTGCAAAATCAAAATGCTGTCGCCGAGTTTATCCTGCGCCTTTTTGATCTCGGCGGCTTGCTTCTTGTGATCGTCCATGCTCAGTCCGCCAGTGACGCCGAGACTGACCGAATGATCGGTAAACGCAATTACCTTGATTCCGCGCTTCGCGGCAGCTTGCGCCATCTCGAGCATCGTCAACTTGCCATCGCTCCAATTGGAGTGAACTTGCAAATCGGCTTTGATATCTTTGACTTCAATTAGCTTCGGAAGTTTGTTTTGTTTGGCGGCTTGCACTTCGCCGCGGTCTTCACGAAGTTCGGGCGGAATCCACGGCAAGCCAAGCGTTTGATAAACTTCTTCTTCGGTCGAGCAAAAGATTTCACCCTTGCCGTCCGTCCTGCTCAGTGAATGTTCCGAGAGCGACAGCCCTTTGTCGAGCGCCAGTTGACGCAATTGCACGTTGTGATCCTTCGAACCGGTGGCATATTGCAATGCGGTGCCGAACTTTTCCGGCGGATGCACCCAGACCTGGGCGCGCACGCCGTCGCCGAATTCGATGCTGGACTTGGTCTCGCCTTTGCCCAACACGCGCACGACGCCAGGCAGATTCGTGAACGCTTCCATGACCGGCTTTGAATCTTTGGCCGCGACCAGGATGTCAATATCGCCAATCGTTGAGCGCATCCTTCTCAGACTTCCAGCTGGTTCCGCGGCGACGACTCCCTTCACCTTTTTAAGTTGACGGATGATCTCCTGCGCCAGCGGGTACGCGCGTCCGAGTGGAATCCGCCCCGAGCGACGCGACAACGATTCCAGTCCCGCGAGAATCGCCGATTCCGATCTTTCGCCCATGCCTGGGAGGTCGCGCAGTTTTTCTTTTTTGGCGGCCGCTTCGAGTTCCGCCAGAGTCGTGATGTTCAACGTCTTCCAGATCATCGCGATCTTCTTTGGGCCAAGTCCCGGCACCTGCAGCCAGTCCGCCAAACTGGGGGGGACTTCCTTTTTGAGTTTCTCGAGGAATTCCAGTTTGCTGGTGCGGAGCAATTCATCAATTTTTTCAGAGATGGCTTTGCCCACGCCGGGGATATCCTGTAATTTTCCCTCTTTCCAATATTCGGAGGCCTCACGGCCCAGGCTCGACAGGCTTTCGGCAGCCTTTCGATAAGCAAGAGTCTTGTAAATGATCTCGCCCTTGATCTCGGACAGATTGGCGATGAGTGTGAAGACATCGGCTAGTTGACGGTTGTTCATCATAACGGTAATCCTTTCACTCACTCGGATTATACGATTAATCCTGTGATACCATTCGCCGCATGGACCATGTTGATCATGTCGGCCTTCTCAAACCGGCGGGACTGCCTCCCGGCGGCTCATGGGCGGACTTCGGCGCGGGGTCCGGCGCGTTCACGCTGGCCCTGCGCGAACTGGTCGGGCCGGATGCCGTGATCTACGCCGTTGACCGCGACCGCCCGCGTTTGAGCGAGTTGGAGCAAGCTTACCATGTGCGCTTTGGCGATACCCAGAATCTGCACATCCTGGCTGCGGACTTCTCGCGCAGCCTTGATTTAATTCCCGTGGACGGCATCGTGATGGCGAACTCCCTGCATTTCTTCGGGGACAAGGAAAAGGTCTTGCGCCATGTGCAGACGTTCCTGAAACCGAGCGGTTTGCTTTTGCTGGTCGAATACAACGTGGACTCGGGCAATCCCTGGGTGCCGTATCCGCTATCCTTTGAAACCTTCCGCAGCCTCGCGCCGCGGGCTGGGTTCAGTCAGCCGCGTTTGCTAGGGAAAAGGCCGTCGAGTTTCCTGAGGGAATTTTATTCGGCGGCAGCGAATAAAGACGAGCGTTAACTACGAAGTACTCTGTGCTCCATGTTGATGAGAATCTACAGATTGCATTAGAATCCAAGATGGAGCTATTTGGAGGCTTAGGAGGTCACCATGTCAGAATCGCGCTACTATCACATCACCCAGGATGGAAATCCCGTCAGCTTGCCGACAATCACTGATGCCCTATCTGCAGTCAAAGATGGGGGGTTTATATGGCTGGATTTCATCCGGCCGTCGAAAGAGGAATTCCCGACTCTGAAGAAAGAACTTTCGACGCTCGTTGAACCTTTGGGCCTGCATCCATTGTCAATCGAAGACTGCACGGACGAAAATCAAATCCCCAAGATCGAAGATTTCCCACGCAATACTTTTATCCTCTTCAACACCTTCAGCTATTCAAATCAGAAGCTCACCATCGACGAGGTCGACTTGTTCATCGGCGAAAATTTTCTGGTGACCGTCAGCGGAGACGGATCGAGCCGCGAACGGCAATTCAGCAATATCGAGCGTATGCTGGAACTTGACATTGACAATGCGCGGCAGGGGCCAGCTTTCCTCATGCACGTTGTTCTCGATCAGATCGTGGATCGAAAGTTTCTGGCAATCGAGGCGCTCGAGGACGAACTGGACGCGGCTGAGGAACTGATGCTGGCGGACGTATCCGCTTTCGACCCCAGCGGACTGCTTCACCAGCGCCGCGATCTGCTGGCGCTTCGCAAGAGCCTTTTCCACGAACGCGAGATTTTGGTAAAGATATGCCGTAAAGATTGTCCGTTCATTTCGGAGAAAGTTATCTATCCGTATCGCGATATCTATGACCACCTTGCCAAATCCTTCGAACTGTCCGAGGCCCTGCGCGAAATCGTCACCAGCCTGGTGGAGATGTACCTATCCATGATCAACAACCGGATGACGCGCTTTGCCAACGAAACGAATGCGACGGTCAGACGATTAACCTTCATTACGACGATCTTCATGCCGCTTACTCTCCTGGCTGGGATCGGGGGCATGTCCGAGTGGTCGATGATGACCGGCGCTTCCAACTGGCGGGTTGCCTATCCAGCCTTTGTGGTTGTACTGGTGTTGATCGGCATTGCCAGCTACTACTTGCTGAGGTGGCTGGAGAAGAGGGGACTGGATCGCGATCAAGACGCGGTTGGATAATCGGTGATTCTTTCTTCCCTGATTAACTGATATTGTTTCCGCAGCAAATACGTCACCAGCAGGGTGTTGATGATGATAGCCGCCGCGACCATCAGCACGGCAAGGACTTGGTTTTGGTCATAGAGGGGAAAAAGAAAGACCGAATACGTCAGTATCGAGACGATTTGGGATGCAAGCGGAAACATCCACAGGGATGGCAGGTAGAAGGCCAGCAGGAAGATCAATATGTCGGCCAGGTAAAAGTAACGCTCGTGCATCAAGGGCAGGATGTATGGCATGGCGACGGCTGAACCTGCTGCACAAAGGAGCAGGGTGCCTGGTGTGAAAGATTGGATTTTGCGCGCATAGAAAAATACCCAGGCAAACATCAAAAGGGCGGCTGCGGCAAGCCCACCAATCACTGTGGGAGCATACAGGGATCCCGGTATGAACAAATACAAGTTGGGGGCCATGGCGGATGGATGCTTGTAGGTGTTGGCCTGCCCCCAATAGACCGTCAGGGTGTCGAGCAGCGGACGTCCCGCTGCCACTGCCGGCAGCATCAGGATAAGATAGACCAGCGGCGCCAGCAAAAAATAAAACCAGGGGATGCGTTTCTTCAAGGCCAGCAGGAGCAGGAAGGGGGCCAGGAAAATAGCCTGCGCTTTGATAGCAAAGGCTATCCCGAAAAGGAGCACCGCGGCTAACGGACGTTCTTTCAGTAAGGAATACAGGCTGAGCAGCAGGAAAAAGGTGAAGACCGCGTCGGCCTGTCCCCACCAGGCGCTGTTGAGGATGATCGTGGGGAGCGCCCAAAAGATCGCGGCGCTCCAGTGTGCCACGAAACCCTGGGGAACCTTCAACTTCACAATGCGAAAAACCATGAAGGTGTTAAGCAGGTCAAATGCCACTGAGAGCAATTTGATGCCAATGATCTTGGGGATGAAGGCTTGGGTCAGCGTGACCAGCCAGAGCAGGTACAGGTAGGGAGGCGTGTAGTTGGAGAAAGATTGTGATAGCGCAGAAAATCCCTGACGGGCAAGCGTATCGTACCAGGGGATCAGGTAGCCGGTCATATCTATTGAGACCAGGGGTAATCCTGCTGCCCGCGCCGCCAAGCCGAACAGGTAGAGCGCCGCAAGCCCGCTGGGCCTGAAGGTCTTGTTTGCCTTCAGCGATGTGTGCAAGGATTCTGGAAAGGGTATTCTCATTATGTTCTTGGCTCATGAGTAGTTTCAAGGAGCTACCCAAAAACTGGTAAGATGAAGACATGTTGAATATCCAAATCAAAAATCTCCTTGACGACAAGAAATGTTACGAAGTAGTACGCGAACTGCGCTG